>QIAW01000547.1 GCA_003225655.1 Acidobacteriota bacterium | reverse complement strand
TGGGATGGCAATCTTCGATTGCGCCCAGGCCCATCGAGCCGGCCACGGGCGCGATGGCGGCGATTTTATCGGGAATGCGGCAGGCGAGCGTAAACGACATGAAACCGCCGTTGGACATGCCGGTCGAGTAGACGCGCTTCGCGTCGGCGTTGTACTTTGCGACCAGCTCGTCGACCAGGGCCGAAAGAAAGCCGACATCATCGGAGGTGCGGTCTTTGATAGGGCGTCCATCGTTCCAACCGCGGTTCAATCCCTCTGGATAGACGATGATGAAACCCTTGCTGTCGCCGTATTTATCGAGCTCGTGCGCGCCGGTGTGCTCCGGGGTGCCGCCACCGCCGTGCAACATGAGGATCACGGGCGCTTTCGATTGCTTCGTCCAGCCCGGCGGCAGATGCAGCAGATAGCGGCGCTCGAGGCCGTCAAACTTGATGAAATGCTCCTCGGGAGCTTTGGAGTCGACGGCGAAAGCGGAGTAAACGGTGAAAGCCACGACCAGAGCGATCAAGAGGCAGACCAGCAGCGACCTGTTGAGCATAGAAGTTTCAACCCTACCACAACACAGAAGTCGCGGAAGCTTAAATGACAGAACATTGCATTAAGATGTAAGGACAGTGAGGTGCGCCATGTTCTGCAACGCCTGTGGAAAAGAGCTTCAGTCCGGCCAGCAATACTGCAGCGGTTGCGGCCAGCCGGTGGGAGTTGCGCCCATCCCACGCTCCATCAACCGCGTGGCCCATCATGTTCAGCTCGTGGGAATCTTCTGGGTGGTCTACGCCCTGCTGGAACTCATGGGCGGCATCGTGCTTTTCATTCTGGCTCTAACCATCTTCAGCCCTCTGCGCCGGATGGAGGAGATCGGCCCCGCTGCGGGATTCCTGCAGCCGCTGTTCATTGCGATCGGAATTTTTCTTCTCATAAAGGCGGCGGCCGGTTTGGCGGCAGGCGTCGGATTAATACAACGGCAGCCCTGGGCGCGCATTCTTGCCATTGTGCTTGCGATCATCGTGCTGTTGAACATCCCCTTTGGAACCGCGCTGGGAGTTTATACGCTATGGACGCTGTTTTCGCCGGACTCGCAAAAGGAATACGAGGGAATGGCGGGAAAATAGAAAAGCAGTTGCCGGTTGCCGGTGGTCAGTTGCCAGTTGAAACCTGGAACTTGCAAATCAAATTTACCCTTGCTTATCAACAATCTGCTTCTAGTCTTTAACTGGCGGCTGGCAACTGGAGGCTGGCAACTGCCCTTCCACAATCTGAAGATAGGCGGCGAGGCGTGCCACATAGAGAAGATCGGCGAAGGCAAAATAGAGGAGCAGAAGGGCAAGCAACAATCCGAGAACGATCTTGCTCTGGCTGAGGACCGCCAGAAGCAATCCCATGACGGTGAGTGCCACAAGCGCAGCCCCCCGATATAAGCCGTAAACGCCGCTGACAGACCAGTAAACTTTCCGATTGCAACGCAGGCTGTGGAAGGCGGCGGCAAGCGAAGCAAACGCCCCTTTTTGCTCGCGCACCGCAAACAGCGGCGCCAGCGACAGCACCCAGTTCAGGATTCCCCACGCGATCATGATCAGCGGCAGAGCTATCAGCACAATCAACAAGTAAAGCGCCCAGTTAAGCTCGGCCGGATCAGCAGCCGAGGGCGTGGAAAGCCACACGGCTCCCTCCACAGCAAAGATGGCCGCGAGCAAGGTGACGATAAACAAGAGAACGCGAAGCAGATTCAGCCCGGCGACCGCGGGCGTGTTGCTGCGTCCTTCGAGAATTCTGAGGATGGCGGCGCGCCCCCAGGTGGCGGTGATCATCCAGGCAAGCGCCAGCGCTGAGAGCAGAGTTGCCAACACCAGAAGCAGGTCTTGCCAGAACAGGATTATGATCTTGGCCAGCGTGTACGGAGTATCGTGCAAATCAAGGCTGCGCAACGCAACCCAATCGGCGTCAGAGATAGTCACGCGATGCAGAACGCTGGCAACTGCCCACCCCAGCAGGAGCAAAGCCAGAATTCCGAAGCTCCAGCGCCAGGCGACTTCGAGCAGAACAAGTTTTGGATTTTCCCGCGCCAGCCGCCAGCCGGCATGTGCGGGGTTTTCATTGTCCATTAACTGCAAGCTCCCACCGAAGGGTGCAGCGTCTTTCGCTGCTCTCTTTGGCCAACTCCAGTGCCCGCATGACGTTGAGTGCCTGCTCGCTGGTCACGTCGATGGCGGCGCGGCCCAGAATAGTATCGCGAACATTTTCGTAGTAGCGCCGATAGTCGCCCGCTTCTGTGCGAAGCGGCTCGACCGCCACCTTATCATTCCTTTCCGTGTAGAGCGAACCCCACTTCTCTTCCGGCTCTCTCCCCCAGGCATCGTTCTTAGGGACTTCGCCGCGTCGGAGCGCCTCTTCCTGAACATCGCGTCCATATTTGACATAAGAGCCACGCGTGCCGTGCAGGGCAAAAGCCAATCCGGGGGCTGCGCAGGCGAGCATGGTGGCGCGCAGCTCGACTCGCAGCGATTCATAGTGGAGAACGAGGTAGAAAGCATCGTCAACCACCGCGCTATCCCGCTCGATGCGGATGGTGGCCGTGACCGCCTCCGGCATCCCGAAGAGGAGCATCGCCTGGTCGATCAGGTGCGGTCCCAGGTCGAAGAACACTCCGCTGCCGGGTTCGGCTCGTTCACGCCAGGCCCCGGGACGAAGCTGCGGACGATAGCGGTGGACGATAGCGGTCAAAGTGCGCCTCATAGAGCACCAGCCGGCCCAACGTGCCGGCCCCGGCCAGCTTTCTTATGGTCTGAAAATCTCCGTGCCAGCGGGCATTGTGAAAGACGGTAAGCAGTCGTCCGCGCTCTCGTGCTGTCCGCACCAGCTCCTCAGCCTCACGCAAGCTGGTGGTGAACGGCTTATCAACCACAACATCGCGTCCTGCAAGAAGGCACCGCCGGGCAAGATCGAAATGCGAGCTGTTCGACGTAGCTATGACTACAAGCCTGATTTCATCGATCGCCAACAGCTCTTCCAGCGTCGATACCACCTGCGCCTCGGGATAGAACGTGGCTGCGTCTCCCCGGTTGCGCTGCAGAATGGCCGCCAGATGCAGGCCGGGAACTGCGGAAATCACC
>QIAW01000546.1 GCA_003225655.1 Acidobacteriota bacterium | reverse complement strand
AGCCACAGCTTTGTCTTCGCCGGCAATGCGCGCGACATTTTTGTCTTTTTCGCCATGGTCGAGGGCGACAACAGCGAGGCATTCGGTTTCGATTTCAGCAGGACTAGAAAGTTTTAATAGTATTTGCATGATTTTGCGCCACAGTCATATTTTTTACCACAGAGATTGAGTCATTGTGTCATTGAGTTATCGGGTCATTCTAAACTCGTAAGAGTTTATGGTCGGATCGCTGGATTATTCAATTCAAATGAGTCAATGACTCAATGGATCAATGCGAAATTCTCCGTGCCTCTGTGTCTCTGTGATAGAAAAAATCTGTGGTGAATCAGTTTTTTCGGCTGCGCGCAATCGCTGCCTTCGCTTCGGCATCCGCGGTTTTGCGGCGCTCGGTTTCGCGTTTATCCCAGAGCTGTTTGCCGCGCGCCAGGGCAAGTTCGCATTTTGCCCTTCCATGCTTAAAGTAAATGCGCGTAGGGATCAGGGTCAGCCCCTTCTGCTGGGTTTTGCCGATCAGCTTGCGCAACTCGTCTTTATGGACCAGCAGTTTGCGGGTCCGCAGCGGTTCATGATTAAAGATGTTGCCGTGCTCGTAGGGACCAATGTGGGCGTTCAGCAACCACAACTCGCCATCTTTGACGATTCCGTAAGCGTCTTTGAGGTTGGCGCGTCCGGCACGGATGGATTTAACTTCAGTTCCGCTCAGCATTATGCCGGCCTCAAATTTTTCCAGAAGAAAGTAGTTGTGCGACGCGGCGCGGTTCACCGCGGCGTCGCGCTCGCCGCTGGCAACCGGGTCGCGCCTGGGGTTCTTCGGTTTTTCGGGGCGATTCTGGTGTAAAGGCTGGCGTGGCATGGTTGAAATCCACTTCTGGGTAAACAGCACGGGCGAACTTTGTATGCTAGCACACCGATTTTAGGCCGGGGCGCGATGTATAATGTCCTCTTCCCATGTTTAACCGGAACGGTCTGGGTATGAGCGAGAATATATTTTCCACCGGGCGGGGTATTTGAAAACCTTTTTTTCTGCTTTGAATCCAAGTTCCTATATGAAGCAACTCGGTATTTGTTCGACGCTGCTGATTTGCCTGTTGACGCCGCTCCTGACGGGTGCGGAGTCGGCCGGTTCGCTCTACAAAAAAGGTAGAGATGCGGAGGCAGCCCAGAAGTACGAGACTGCTTATGAGTTCTTCAAAGAGGCCTACGACAAGAATCCCAAGGATATCCGCTACCGCACGTCCGTCGAACGTGCCCGCTTTTATGCCGCGGCGGTGAAAGTGCATCGTGGCCAGCTTTTGCGTGAAGGGGGCAGGCTCGATGAGGCACTGGCGCAATTTGAGGCTGCGGCGGCTATCGATCCTTCGATGGATATTGCCCAGCAAGAGATTCGCCGCACACGCCAGATGATCGATCAGGCCAAGCAGCAACCAACCTCACCCGACAATGAACAGCAGTCCCAGGGACCCATTTCCTCCCTGTTACAACAGGCGCAAGGGCCGGTGGAACTGCAGCCTATCTCAGACGTGCCCATTACCCTGAAGCTGACCGAAGACAGCCGGATGATCTACGAGACCATCGGCAAGCTGGCGGGAATCAACGTATTGTTTGATCCGGACTATACTTCGCGCCGCATCCGTATTGAACTCAATGGGGTCTCGCTGCAGGATGCCTTGGAGATTGTGGCCTTCGAATCCAAAACCTTCTGGCGGCCGGTGACGGGCAACACCATTTTTATCGCGTTAGACAACCCCACCAAACGCAAGGAACTCGAGCAAAACGTCATCAAGACGTTTTATCTCTCCAATGTTTCGCAGACCACCGACCTGCAGGACATCGTGAACACCATGCGCGCGGTTTTGCAGATTGACCGCGTGCAGCAGCTTGCCTCGCAGAACGCCGTTATTGTGCGCGGAACGCCAGACCAGATTGCCCTGGCAGAGAAGTTAATTGATGATATCGACAAGGCCAAACCTGAGGTGGTGGTCGATGTTGCCATTATGCAGGTGAACCGCGGCCATTTGCGCGACCTGGGAATCACGCCGCCTTCTTCCGTAACCGTAGCGCTGCAGGGCGCAACGACCACCACGACGACCAATAACACCAACAACACTAATAACACCAACAACAATAACAACACCACGCCAACTACCAGCGGACTAACGTTCAATACCTTCAAACATCTGGGCTCGCAGAGTTATAGCGTGACCGCTCCACAAGCGACGGCATCGTTCCTGTTCAGCGATAGTGACAGCAAGATCATCCAGAATCCGCAGCTTCGCTGCGTGAATAGCGGGAAGTGCACACTCAAGATTGGCGACCGCGTTCCGGTGGCCACCGGATCGTTCGGTAATCCTTTCCAGGCTTCAAGCGCCGCCGGCAACTTCAGCGGACTGGTGAATACCCAATTTCAATACATTGATGTGGGCGTAAACGTTGAGCTCACGCCTACTGTGCACGCCAACCGTGAAGTGACCCTGAAGGTTTCTCTCGATATCTCCTCGGTCACAAGGAGCCAGGATATCGGCGGAATCACCCAGCCGGTGATCGGCCAGCGCAAGGCTGATGAGGAAATCCGGCTTCGGGAAGGCGAGATTAACATCCTGGGCGGCATTTTGGAAGACCAGGACGTCAAGAGCTGGGCTGGGCTTCCCGGACTGGGAAATATTCCGCTGTTCCGGTACCTGTTTGCTAAACAGCATATTGATCACAGCGAGAATGAAATTGTCTTTGTGCTGATTCCGCACATCGTGCGCATGCAGGAGGTCACACCGCTGAATCGGCGGGCCATTGACATTGGCAACGGTAATACGGTGGCAATACGCCGCAACACGGTCAAGCCGCAAGCGCCCGCCCAACAGCAGGCAGCGCCCCAACCCGGAGTAAGGCAGCCGGTTCCGCAGGCGATGCCACCACAGTTCGTGCAACCGCCGGTACAGACGCCTAACGTCAACCCGCCGCAAGCTGCCGGGGTGATGAACCAGCCGGAGGGCGCTCCTGCTGCAAATCCGGCGGCGGCAAATTCTGACGAAGAGCCTTCTCCGAATGCCTCTGCTGTGCCGGCAACCGTTGCTGCGCAGCAACCTGGCGCTCAGCCGCCGGCCGCGATGCCACAGGGCATGCCGCCGCCGGCAATGACTCAACCGCCGAGTACACAGCCTGGTGCTCCCGCTCAGGCAATGCAGATGCCGACCGCGCCGGGAGCCGCAGCACCCGGTCCAGCGAATGCGGGAACTGCTACTGTGCGTCTGGATCCGCCCATCATCAATCAGGCTGCCGGAACCACGGCAGCAGTCAACGTGATGCTCGACAGCGCGGCCCCGGTCCATGATTTTTCGCTGGAACTGAAATATGACGCCAACGCGATGCAACTGATCAACGTGGCCAACGGAGGATATCTCTCGCGCGACGGCCAGACGGCGACGGTGGTGCATCGCGCCGAAGGCGGCGATGTGCGGGCAAGCGCCATCCGCGCTCCCGGAGCGCCGGGGGTGCCCGGACAGGGAGCGGTATTGACCCTGGTATTCCTGCTCAACAAGCCCGGCGATTACTCTTTGACACCTATCAGCGCTGTCCCCAAAAACGCCAATGGTCTGATACAGGTCAACCTGGCTGGACAGACGACAGTCAAGATTGTAAGCGCTCCCCATCGGTAGAGCACGGGGTAGAATAATTACAGTGCTATTGCAGTTACGAAAGCGAGTTGCAGCCAAGCGCGAGGGGCACTGCCAGCGCGGGCTTACGCTCATTGAGCTGATTGCGGCCATCACCATTTTGGCCATCTTGACCGGCGCCGCCATACCGGTCGCCAAGATCCGCATCAAGCGCGAGCGTGAGACCGAACTGCGCCACGACTTCTGGGAGATGCGCGCCGCCATCGACCGTTACAAAGATGCAGCCGACCGTGGCGCCTTTCAGATCAAACTGGGAAGCGAAGGCTATCCTCCGGACCTTGATACTCTGGTGAAGGGCGTGGATGTGCAGGGGAAGACGATCCGCTTTTTGCGGCGAGTTCCCATCGATCCCATGACCGGCAAGGCCGAGTGGGGCATGCGCTCGCTGCAGGATGATCCGGACTCGACCTCGTGGGGTGAGCAGAATGTTTTTGACGTTTACACCAAGTCCACCGGCGCTGCATTAGACGGGACAAAGTATTCGGAATGGTGATCTCCCGAACCCAACGCGGCTTTACCCTCATCGAACTGTTGATCGTCATCAGTATGATGGCGAACGAAACCGTGCTGAAAGACGATCTGTTTACCCTGCGGCGCACGATTGATGAATTCACCTACGACCGCAAAAGGGCGCCGCAATCACTCGATGAACTGGTGCAAACCGGATATTTGAAGCAAATCCCCAAAGACCCGATCACCAATGCACCCAACTGGGACCCAACAATGGAAACCGACGTGTTAAGCGAGGGAGTGGAAATCGGCATTGCCGACATCCATAGCCACTCCGATCTGCTGAGCACACAGGGCACCGCGTACAGTTCGTGGTAACTACACAGCCCCAGGAAAGCGGCGTGGTTCGGGCCCTTCAGGCATTTTGGCGGTATGCCATGGAACAGAGCGTCCGCATGCTAATCTCTCGCAAGCCGGGCGGCTTCACGCTTATGGAAATGATGGTGGTGATCAGCGTCATTGTTATTCTCCTCGCGGTTGCCATCCCTATCTTCAGGCAGTCCATCATGAAGGCAGACGAAACTACTCTGAAAACCGATCTGTTTACCCTGCGCCGCATGATTGACCAATACACCAAAGATAAGAACAAGGCCCCGGAGTCGCTCGAAGACCTGGTGGCGGCAGGATACTTGAAACAGATTCCCAAAGACCCCATGACCGGTGAGCCCAACTGGAACGTCACGGTGGAGAGCGACGTGATGCAGTACCTCGACCAGACCGATCCGGGTGTTGATGACGTGCATAGCAGCTCCAATTTCACCAGCAGCGAGGGTACACCTTACAGCTC
>QIAW01000548.1 GCA_003225655.1 Acidobacteriota bacterium | reverse complement strand
CCACGCCAATGGCTTTATTGTATTCGTCGAAGAGCACTCTGGTGGCCAGGGCGTTTGTTTTGACGGTGAGATTATGCGGAAACTTTGCCTGCACCGAGCGAATATACTCACGGGTGCCGTTCCGCTTGCCCGCGTTGGTTGCAAGCGGTGTGAACCAGAGGCCCTGCATACCGTTTGCTTGAGCGCGCCAATCATTGGGATCGAAGAGTCCGTTCAGACTCTCTAAGGGCGTGAGAGGTCTGCCCAGGTTTTCGACGAGGGATTCTTCTATGGCTGAAAAGATGACTTTCAGCAACTCTCCGTCATTGATGACCACACCTGGGTCTGCAACATTGGTAGAGAGCCAACCATCGAAGCCGTGTCGACTCGGATTACCAAAAAACTTCGAGAGAAATGGGAAAAGCCATGCAAGGACGGTCAGGAAGGTATTGCCAGTCAAGAGGCGCGGCCGCTCGATATACTGGCAGCGTTCGAGCCGCTCGAAGTATTTCCGCATATGCCGACTGTGCCATGACGAGTCTCCGGTCAGTTTCGCGATCTGGTCCCAGTCACTGTTGTGTGGATAGACGGTGATCATGGCATTATGAGCGGTGCATCCACCCAGCGTGCCCGAACGAGGATAGAGAACGCCATTGCGCTCCGGGGTGAATTTGGTGTCGCGGCGCTGCTGCTCATCGTTGGTATAGTGCCTTAAAAAGTAATCCCAGCGCAGGTTCTCGTCCTCGGTTGCCAGAGCATGAAAAGCAGGCACCTGGTAGTTATAGTCCTCGTAGTCACTGCCAGCTTCAAGCAAGAGCACCTTCTGACCCGCCTTCGCCAGATTCCCAGCCAGAGGACCACCACCGGCGCCTGAGCCGACAATCGCATAATCGTAGGCTGGCTGATTGTTCGGTCCTGTATTCATGCTGTTTCTCCATCATAACGCCATTGGCCACTTTCCCGATGGCTCCCCAAACAGTCACATTGCACCTTAGTCCTCGCGTGGTTGCGCAAGGATAGCCAGAACAGTGTTGACTCCCGAGATCGCTGTGAGCATAATGGATGCACGTGAAGGAAGTTGCCCCCGCATACCTGCAAGTGCTGCTGAGACTGTATCAGAAGCATGGATGGGAATAGCGTAGCGCAAGGCACTCGCTCGTAATTTCTCATCTGGCACGAGCAGCTCGATACCGACGACGATGGTACGCACCCCGAAGAGCCGCAGCACGTAGATAGTGGTGCGGCCGGAGTTGGCGTCGGCCCCTAACTGACGGGCCAGCAATTTGGGCGCGAAGAGGGCAGCAGCCCCGTTAAACAGCCTGATGCCTGCGAGTGCAATACGGGCATAGTCGCGCCAGCGCTCAAGTTTATCAGACATCTCGTCCTCCCTCTGTGGTACTAGTGCATTTCCAATAAGGTTTGTTTCATTTGTTTCACTTGTTTCATTTGTTTCGCTTGTTTCACTTGTATCGCTGTGTGAGCTCGTGCATCAAATTGGGAGATGTTCCAGGGGCGCTTCCTTTTCCCGAAATGGTCTCTTGATTCTGCACCAGGCAATTTTTTAACAAGTGTAGCTGTTGATTGGCCCGGTCCACTTCTTTCTTTTAGGTAGACGTTTGTCGCCGTTGTTTTTTGCATGTGAATATTCTTTCGCTGAAGCGTCAAGGCGTACGGCTAAACAAACCGGGGTCAGCGATGTATGTGAAAGTCCTGGTAATGCGGGTTGATCTCGGCGGCTTTTTGCAAAAACTCTTTGCCCTCATCATTCCGGCCAACGGCCAGGTGAATCATCGCGGCCTGGAAGAAAAGTTCCGCATCCCTCACACCGGACGAGAGGGCTTTCTGCATGGCGTCGAGCGCCATGGTGAACTGGCCGTCGCGATACAACCCCCAGGCCAGCGCAACCTGGGTCGAGAAGTTCTGCCGCAGCGCGAGATCCTTGCGTGCCCATCTCACCGCCTCTGCGCCATTCTCGCGCACGTCGGCATAGAAGTCAGCGAGGTGGTGAAAGTAATGAACGTCACCGCGCTGCACCGACTCGAGGTAAGCGGCGAGCGCCTTTTCGTGCCAGGGCTGCGCCTGGTCGGATTTGCCTATGAAAACGTAAAGGTCGCCGAGCGCCTGTTGGAGTTCCGGCCTGGGAACGCGCGCGATGACTTCCTCGTATAGCGCGACCGCTTCGTCAAACTTCCCCTGCGCGCCTAGCAGCTCAGCGATGTGTTCATCGATGAGCCAATAGCCGGAATACGCCTCGTTGGCCCGCTTATAATGAGCCCGGGCACTTTCATAACAGCCATGGC
>QIAW01000545.1:2973-6813 GCA_003225655.1 Acidobacteriota bacterium | reverse complement strand
GTCCCATCACCATTCCCCAGCAGGATGGTAACGCTGTTACTGTCGCGGTTGGCAACCGCCAGATCAAGCTTGCCGTCATTGTTGAAGTCTGCGGTTACAACCGTCCAGGGATGCAATCCTACGGCGATCGGCGAGTGGGGAGAAATGAATGCTGCCGAAGCGGGCAGCACCCGCACGGTTCCAATCATGCTGGAGTCGTGCACGGTGCAGAAATAAGGGAAGACACCAGGGTTATTGAAGATCCGGTTGAAACTATGGGGAGTGAAAAACTCTCCTGAATCGAAGTAAGGCGTGGTCTGGCAGACGGCCCCCACGCAGGTGCCTGAGGTAGCGGAGTGGGGCATGGCATTGTCCCCCCAAACCCAATTGATCGTGTCGCCGGCCTGGACTGTCGACTGGTTGCTGCAAATGCCGACGCTGTCCACGAAGCTCAGTCCGCCATTGCAGGCATTGTCGCCGACAGTAACCGTGTGCGTACTCTGGCATAACCCCGCAGAAATGAGCAGGAAGAGCAGGCAAAGGATTGTAAATTGTCTGACCGGCGAAATTGCGCTCAAAGCCAAGGCTCCGAAACCATACCAATCGCGGCCCAGCGACATAACTTTACGGGGAAGTATCCTCTATTACACCGTCTGCGGCAGAGGAATGCAAGGATGAAAAGCACTGTCGTTATCAATGAAAACAGTTTGCCCATGGCGGCTTGCCAGTTACCAGATACAAGCTTGGCGGCTGGAACTGTTCCAGGGCTGAGTGCTGACTGCTCCACCGAGTGATACCAGATCCTGCGATTTCGCAAATTGGGTGCATCATTGTACTGGCATTCAAGAATGCTGGTGGTTGTTGGCTCCGTTCTTTCAAATCTCACAGTTCGTCGACACCATCCAACGCTCGGCGCGACTTTGGAGAAACACTCCTGATGGTCAGCCCCTCTCGCTGCATGGCTTTGAGCACGCGGTCGTTGATGGTGTCTGAGATCTTGGGCATGATGTCGGCCATGATCTCGGGCTGCAGCCGTGCCAGTTTGCATCCTACGGGGCGTGGTGTAGAAGCCGATCTTGCGGATTTCAGCCGCGGTGAAATGTTTCACGTAGGCGTCTGCGTTGCCTTAATGAATGTGAGGGCAGCCTTGTTTTGGCTGCGGAGCTCGCAGAACAAAGCCCAAAAACACAACTACCTCGCAGACCGTTTAATCAGCGAGGTAGGAGGTACCAATTGAAATCGTGTGAGCTCTACTGCACCGTTTCCCCCAGGATTTTCGTACAGCAAGCTCTGACGAACTCCATTGGATTAGGGTTAAGGTGAATGGAGTATCCGTTGCTTTGCGGCGGCGCGATATGCAACAAAAATCTTAGGCCGCCATGTAATAAACCTTAATATTAAAGAGCTGAGCTGGTATGCCATCAAAAATCAAACGCGCGGTGCTGCTTGTTCTCGTGGTACTAGTCCTGGCGGCCGGACTCCGCCTCCTCATGATCTACCATAGCCGGCGCGAACCCTGGAAGCTGCCGCAGGCGCCGAAGGTCAAGCTGACCTCTGATGATTACGTGGTTCCCCGCAAGCTGCATGCCTACGATCTGGTGTCGCTGCAGCAGCTCGTCGGCCAGCCGGTGTGGATTCGCGGCGGATACCAGCTCGCCTACTATCCTTACAATGTAGCGGGCAAACGCGCAGATTTGAATCATAAGGCGGGCCTGCTGGGTCCGATCGAACGCGTGGAGGTGACGGAGGTGATCCAGCAGCCTTCGCCGCCGAGCCTGCAATGGCAGAGTATTCCTGGTTCCAACGTGCGGGTGCACGTCCGCAGCCATGAGCTGCTTGCCATCTTTGAAAAAGACAGCCAGCGGTACGCCTTCTCCTTGGGCTACGGGAACGACGGCGATTACAAGATTCTCGCCGACGATATTTTGTACTATCAGGACCCCCACCAGCTTTACCAACATTGGCCTCAGGAGGTGTGGAACGCCATCGAGCGCCACGAAGCCCGTCCGGGGATGAATGAATTGCAGGTGCAGTTTGCCATTGGCGTGGGTGCTCTGGAATCCTACGGAGGTTCCCAGCGCGTGCTGCGTTATGACAATGGCGGCAAGCCATTACGCGTGATCTTTGTTGATGGCAAAGCAGAAAACGTGCAAGACGCATCGTGACGCTTGACACTGACATCCTTCAGCTCTGCTGTATACATCTCAAGAAGAGATTTTGAGGTGAGCAATGCCCCGGCGGAACCATATCCCGCAAGCCCTTCTCTTCGCAATCATGATTCTTGGCGCACTGGCCCCGGCCCAGGAAATCAGCAAGCAACTCGCCAGCAACGAACGCCACACCAGCAGCGACCCGGCGAGTGTGCTGTTTCAGCGTTCCGCCTTCGCCCACGGCTTCATTCACGGATATGAGCAGGGATTTCATATTGCCGACCTCGATTATCACGTGGCACGTATGGACCGCAGGTTGGAGGAAACGCATGCCTATCGCGATGCGTCTTCCGGTTACCACACGTATTTTGGCGATAAGAAAAGCTTCCAGCAGGGCTATCGCGAAGGCTTTCGGCAGGGCTATGACGATTCCATCCACTCCCGCCGTTTTCGCGCCGAGGTGGCTGCCAGCGCCGTGGCCGAAAATTTGAAAGGTTATGCCGGCAGCAGTAAAGAGCTGGATGCCGGCTTTGCCGCCGGATATCTGGCGGAACACTCCAACCCGAAAAACGCGCCGGCGTGCCAGAGCAAATCCGCCGACTATTGCAATGGATTCGCTTTAGGCGCCGAGTTCGCAGCAATTTCTTCAGGCGCCTCGCCGGTCATTGCCAAATCGAGCCTGGATGCGCTTGCTATTAAATGAGTACTCAGTACTAGGTAGTCAGTACTCAGTTGCCGGTGCCTGGAGCTGTCTCGGCTTTTAGCCTCTGAGTACTTATTTATTGTCCGGTTTCAGCACGGGCGAATCTGCCGTTGCAGGCCTGTCCTCTTCCACGTGAAAATACCCATTTTCGTTCACCCAGAAGGCGCGATGGGTGGAATCAAGCGTCTTGGGCGTCATTTCTAGGGAGAAGTGGGAAACTCCCGGATGGAAGCTGCCCTGATAGTCACCGCGGTCGGTCTTGACCATGCGCCGGGTGAATGACCCCGAACCAACCAGCGCGGTGAGTGAGGGGGCAAATTTCTTGTGCTTCTTGCGGTAAAGACGCTGTGCATCCGATATCGTCCGCATGTAAGCCAAGGCTATGAATTCGGACTGCGAACGGGCCGGGTCACCGGAATATTTGGGTTGATATTTATTCTCCTGGGCCGCCACCAAAATGCTGGCCAGGAGCGCCACTACCACGCCAAAGCGAAATCGCCGCACCATGCTTCCTCCTGAGGGAAAGGGTTCACCCCCCTTTCCAGATATGACAAATCAAGATATCCTACGCGCACTATACATTTTAGGTAAATAATGTGAAACCTGCTCCTGTGAAAAAGCCGAAGATTCATATTGCCGTTGTGGAAAGCGATCCTTTGCGGTTTGTCGGGTTCCGTACCCTGTTTGACACCGAGTCGGACCTGGAACTGAGCGCCGCCACCCTCGCGGACCTGCAGTCTAAAACCAACGTGGACCTGGTCTTGCTGGGCAACCGCAGCGCCCAGAACCTTTTCGACGTTATGGCCAGTTTGAAGGCCTCGCGCCCCGATCTGCGTATTATCGTGGTGGGTTCGGGCGCCGACGACGAAACCATCTTGAAGGCCATAGCCGCGGGCGCCAAGGGCTACGTGGATGAAGCCGCCGCACCCTCAGACTTCGTTATGGCCATCCGCATCGTCCACCAGGGCTCGGTCTGGGCCCCACGGCGCGTGCTTTCCATGTTCATCG
>QIAW01000545.1:0-2968 GCA_003225655.1 Acidobacteriota bacterium | reverse complement strand
TCACATTCACGGACCGCGAAAAGGAAGTGCTGGAGTTGCTGGTGGTAGGCCGCTCCAACAAAGAAATTGGCGCTGCCTTGGGCATTGAAGAGCGCACGGTCAAGGCGCATGTCGCCAAATTGATGCGCAAGGTGGGGGTGCAGAACCGGATTGCCCTCTCCGTACACGCGATTACTCATTCATTAGTAACCGCCAATAAATAGCCGAAACAGCCCAGCAGAAATGAAAGATAACAGAAGAATTGCTCCATGTAGTTACTAAAGTACATGCCCAAATTCCTGAAGGTACACTGCCTAAAGGTGATGTTGTTAGATTTCCGGCTGGAAGGCATACTCTCTTCACCTACCACAGAACCTGGGAGACGGGGTTGGATCTGGTAACGAGGGTCGCCGGTTCCAACCCTTTTTAAATTTTCCCCAGACTGATTTCATAAGCACACTAGCCTTCCGGATTCAAAACTGTTCAGTTTTTAATCATCAATTGGAGAATTGCGTAACTGCGTAATTGAAAGACAATTACACGATTACCCAATTCTACAATTACCCAATCCGTTCAATGACCCGATGACTCAATTCTTCTCCGGGCATTTACTCTGCTCTGCATTCGCATCTACCGTAGTAGCTCGTTTCGGGCTATTCTCATAACAGGACGCAAATTCTCTCCCCCCGAAAGGGCAGGTGCATAAAAGACGGGCGGGTGCATAAAGACGGGTAGGTGCATGAAAAAGATCAGGCGCATGAAAAAAATTCTGTCGCTCTCTCTCACGGTACTCTTGTTCGCCGCAGTTTGCCTGGCGGATGATCGCGAAAAGGATATTGAACGGCTGCAGTCGGCGGCCCAGGTGCTCGATGAGGTCATGGCAGCGCCCGACCGTGGTGTTCCGCAGCAGATCATGGATTCAGCGGAATGCGTTGCCGTTGTTCCTTCCATGTTCAAGGGCGGGTTCATATTCGGCGCCGCCCTGGGCAAGGGCGTTGTCACCTGCCGCAACGCCAACGGCTGGAGCGCGCCGGCGTTCTTTCGCATTGAAGGTGGCAGCGTCGGCTTTCAAGCCGGTGGGCAGGCCGTGGACCTGGTCATGCTAGTGATGAACCAGCACGGCATGCAGGCCTTGCTTTCCAGCCACTTCAAGCTGGGGGCAGACGCGTCAGCCGCGGCCGGCCCTGTCGGGCGCCTCGCCGAGGGCATGACCGATATCACCATGCGCGCTGAGATCCTCACCTACTCGCGTGCCCGCGGTCTGTTTGCCGGCGTTAGCCTGAACGGGGCCGTGGTCAAGCAGCATAAGGATGACACGCGCGCGTTTTATGGGCGCATGATTCCCTTCCGCCTTCTGTTGACCGGAGGCATCGCTGCCCCAACCGAAGCCCAGCCCTTCCTGAATACAGTGGCCAAGTACAACAAGGTCATAATAACCACGACGGCTGGATCGCAATCTATGTCGCCGTCGAGTCCGTCGCCGGCCGCAGGCTCTGCCTCCACGCAGAGTTCAACCTCTCCCCAAACTTCTGGTGCTCAGAACTCGGGGGCGCAGACCACAGGACCGCAAACCCCGGCCGCGCAAAATCCAAAGCCACCAGCAACAGAACCCAAGCCGCCAGCCAATGCCGATATAGACGGCGGCAGCCAGGCAAAACCAGACCCCACGAATCCGAAGATGAAATAGAAGCCGAGATAGACAGAAGCCGAGATAGAAGAAGCGGGGATTATCTGCTTCTAAATCTCTGTGCCTCTGTGCCTCTGTGCCTCTGTGTCTCGGTGGTGATGGTTTTTCTCGAAAGAAATATTCTAGTCTGTCATCTTGGGCGAAGCGAAGAGCCTGGCCTGAGCCTGGCCGAAGGAATCCCGAGAATGTGTAAATATGAAATGCCGCCGCAAGGCATTCTCTCGTGAATTTCAACATTGGCCGAATGCTGATGGGGCTGAATAGCTTTTTGAGAACTGACAACTGATAGCTGGCAACTGGAAACTGTTTCCAGTATGTCGCCACTCGCCACAGTCCGAATATGGAATTGAGAGTCCAGGAATTGGACGTGGCTCGCCCAATTCCCCTCAATCCCCCGCTGCTACAAAATCTAAGTGGCTTATTCTTAAACACTTGCTTGTTCGAGTGTGGTTTGGCCCCAGGGTTGCAATTACATAAGGCAGTTGAGATTCTCCTTTAAGACGACGAAATCCGAGGGGTCGGGAAGCTGAAAAATTCCGGGCCCTTCGCAACCCGAGAAAGAAGAAGGGACCGAACATGGACGCCAAGTTGACGACAGAACTGAGCAGCGTATACGGCAGTCAGCAAAAAGCGCAGCAGATGTTTTCCGCGGGCGACATCTCATGGTTACGGAGTGCGCTCCAGGAGAAGGCCGCTGAATTCGACTGCTGGCAATCTGCAGACATGATTGAAATGTTCCTGAGGTCACGAGGCTACGGAGTTTCCCGCCAGGCGGCGCGGACCAGCGTAGTAAGGCTTGAAGCCACCCGCTGTGATGACGAAGCGGTAGCAGAGGAATTGGAAAGACTGGCGCTGGTGAATTAACACCTGCGCGATACGTAAGGCGGGGCCGGCAAGGTTGAGGCCCTGAATCAAGTTTAAGTAAAAGTTTTCGCAACTCAGGCAAGATGAAACAGTACTGGGGGGTCTGGTTCATCCGGCCAGGGAAGCGAAAAATAAACGATGAAAGTCACGCCGGGCCAACCAGCCCGGCGTTTTTCTTGTTGGACTAACATCTGTGAACAGGATTGGCGTCTGTGAACAGGATGGGACGCCATCCGTCGTGCAAGCTGCGCGCGGAAAATCCCCACCCTTAGCAAAAAACGCGAAAGGATGACCAAGCACAAACCTTGAAGCGTTCGGCCGGGTGCCCCGTCCTAGTTGTCTTTCAATGGAATCGGCCAGCGCGTATTCAATGTAACGATCAATGGCTCCAATGTGCTTTCAAACTTTGATATCTTCGCCACAGCCGGCGCCATGAAC
>QIAW01000550.1 GCA_003225655.1 Acidobacteriota bacterium | reverse complement strand
GACCATGTCCCTGATGGCAGAAATCAACCTTCCCGACCGGGCCATCCGACAGCAAGTCGCGTCCGCAGTATCGATCATTGTGCAGGTAGCCAGACTAAGCGACGGCTCGCGTCGGGTGACGCAGGTCTCGGAGGTCACCGGAGTGACGGACGAAATGGTGACTCTGCAAGATATTTTCGTGTTCGATCGTCTTGGCGTGGGAGCAAACAATCGCGTGCTTGGCCGATTCCGTGCTACCGGCGTACGGCCCGGATTTGCTGATCGCCTGAAGGCGTCGGGCATTCAACTTCCGCCCAAGTTGTTTGAACATGTCTGTGAGGTTTAGTCGTGACGGTTGTCAGCATCTTTTTCATTCTCCTGATTGTTGCCTTTGCCGTCTTGGCTTTTTTTACCGAGCCGTCAAAGACAGACAAGCTGATTCATTCGCGGCTAGTCTCGCTTGACCGGAAGCCAGTTTCATCGAGCGATGATGAGCAAGGCATTCTGAAACAGGTAACGTTCAGCACCATCCCTGCCTTCGACAAATTCCTTCGCAGCAACCGGGCCGCCGTCGGATTGCAATTGTTGATCGAGCAATGCGATGTGCGATGGACGGTAGGGCGGGTGGTCTTCAGCACGCTGGTGCTTATTGGGCTGGGGGCCACACTCGGCAATTGGTCGATTGCGCCGGGATTCTTGGGCTGGCTCCCCGGGCTGGCTCTGGCCACGCTCCCTTATCTCGCTCTGCTGCAAAAACGCAAGCTGCGGCTGCGTCGCTTCTCCGAACAGCTTCCTGAAGCGATCGATCTGATGTCGCGAGGGCTGCGCGCTGGCCAAGCGCTTTCGGCCACGATCGAGACAGTAGCGCATGAATCTGAAGACCCACTCCGTTCGGAGTTTCGCCGCGCCGCCGACGAGCAAAGTTTCGGCTTGCCCTTTCGCGAATCCATGCTGAACCTGAATCAACGGGTTCCAGCCAGCGATCTGCGATTTTTGATTACAGCGATCCTGGTTCAGAAAGAGACTGGTGGCAACCTAGCGCAGGTGCTGGACAAGACTTCCAGCGTGATTCGCGAGCGCACCCGCGTGGTAGGCCAAGTCCGCATTCGTACGGCACAGGGGCGTTTGACAGGCTGGATCCTGTGCCTATTGCCATTCGTAATGTTCATCGGCTTGAACTTCTTGCATCCGGGATATGGCCGGGAGCTGTTTGAAGATCCGCTGGGGAAAAAAATGGTGACCTATGCTGCCGTCATGATGTTCATCGGCGTAGGAATGATACGGAAGATCGTGAAGGTCAAGTTCTAAGGAGCCTTTTGCATGGTGATTTTGTTCCTCATATCGGCCGCCATCACGGTCTTCCTGCTGGTTGCAGCGCTCGTTCTGATGCTTACCAGCAATGAAGTGATCGATGCTCGCCTGATGGAAGTTGCGGCTGCACAGGTCGTAAGGGCACCCAGCATAGCTGATCCGCCAAAAGAAGGCCTCGCCCAAGCTGCTGCTGTGGTTACAAGTGCTCTGGGACCGCTTCGGAGCCTAGTATCAGGCTCCGACGAAGATTTAGCGTACCGGCTTACCCTGGCTGGTTTTCGAAAATCTGAACACATCGAGATCTATACCGCCCTGAAGATGCTGCTGCCGGTGGCGGCGATCATCGCCGGCACCTTCTTCGCCAGCAACATGCTGGCGGTGATCTTGGTGGGCAGTGTAGCTGGATTCTTTGGACCCGATCTTGTCCTTACGCATTTGATTTCGCGCCGGCAAGAGAGTATCCGGCTGGCCCTTCCAGATGCTCTGGACTTGTTAGTCATTTGCATGGAAGCCGGCTTGGGAATCGACCAGGCTATGGTGCGGGTGGGGGAAGAAATAAGACTAACCTCTCCCGCCTTGGCCGAAGAATTTCAGATCATCAACCGTGAACAGCGCGCCGGAAAAGTGCGCCTGGACGCTTGGCGCAGTATGGCCGGCCGGGTTGACATTGACTATGTGCGGCAATTTGTCACCATGCTGATGCAGACCGAACGATTTGGCACGCCGATCGCGAACGCACTCGGTCAGTTTGCCGATAGTCTGCGGCTGCGGCGCACGCAAGCGGCAGAAGAGCAGGCGGCGAAGACTGGGGTCAAGCTGCTCTTTCCGCTGGTGCTGTTTATTTTTCCCAGCATCTTGGTGGTTGCGCTCGGACCAGCGATCCTCGGCATTCAAAAAATGCTTTTGAACCTGGTCAAGTAACGAAGAGCTTTTGAGAGGTACCACTATGACTCCAGAACTTGTTCGGGCGGTTGCCGGCGTTCTGTTCGTGAACGTCGTCATCATTTTGGTGGCGCCTCGCCAGCGAATAACTTCGCGCGGAGGCCGCGACGCTGCGTGATGAGCAAGCTTTGGCATAAGAAGACGCTGCGCGCAATCAACATGACGCGCGGAACACAGGTGGGCAACTGCGTTCGAGTGGCGGATACCGGACTGCAACGAATCGTGGGTTTGTTGGGCAAGCGCCAACTGCTGCCCGGCGACGGACTGCTGATCGTCCCTTCGCAAGGCGTTCACACTTGGGGAATGCTGTTCCCGATCGATGTTGCGATTCTCGATGGCCAATGGAAGGTGATTGCGATGAAACAGAACATGCGCCCGTTTCGTATTACGCGTCTTTTTTGGAAGGCGGCGGCAGTGCTTGAATTGCCATCGGGCATGTTGGATTCCACCTCCACCTCGGTCGGGGACGAGACCGAGTTTGATGCTGCAGAGGCAGCAGCGAGGTAAGTGAAGGCATATGCGAAGAAGGCTGATTCGCCGATGCGGGCCCAGCAAGCAAGAAGGACAAAGCTTGCTGGAAACGGCACTGGCCATGCCCTTGCTGCTTGGAATTGCCTTCAACATCATTAATTTCGGCTATATGTGGTTCCTAGTGCTCACGCTAGCAGCCGCGCCCCGTCATGGCGCGCAGTATGCCTCACAAGGCGGGCAGGCGATTGCAACCACTTCGGCGCCCGGAACTTCGGCTGTCAGCACCCTGGTTTATGACAACCTGACCAACGCCATCGGTGGCGCAACCACCTCCAATGCGGCGGTGCAAGTCTGCACCATCGCGAAGGGAGTCAATTCCACAACCCACGTGTCGCTATGCGACCAATTTGGTCCAGCTTATGGCTTTCCAGCACCTGCCGCCGATCCTGAGGCGCCCGTTTTTGTGCTGAACCGGGTCGATGTGGAGTACACCGTGACTCCCATTATTCCAGGGACTGCATTCAATGTGGTGCTGCCGGCAAATCTCAAGTTCCATCGTCAAGTCTCAATGAGGTCTCTTTACTAGCTTGCGGCGCCATGGTCAATCTCGGTTGCGACGCCAGCGCGGCCAGAGCCTGCTGGAGACGGCGATGATGATCATATTGATTTTCACAGTTGTGTTTTGGATTTTTGAGTTGGGTTGGCTGATGTACACCTATTCCGTCATGGCTGATGCCGCAAACGAGGGGGTGCGGTATTCCATTGTTCACAGTGGGGGCGATGCGACCGGGGCAAAATCCAAAGTCATCACGTTCGCAAGCACTTCGCTACACAATGTAAGCGCACTTAATACCTCGGTAACTTTCCCTGACGGTGGC
>QIAW01000543.1 GCA_003225655.1 Acidobacteriota bacterium | reverse complement strand
GATCCCAATCGTGGCCGTCCTTCCAGTTGTCCGCAGTGCCGGGCGAAAGAGCAGCTGATGGCGCACGGATTTTACGAGCGGACGATTGTGGATGAGACGTTTGATGGCTTGATCCGGATACGTCGGTATCTGTGCCAGGCGTGCCAGCGGACAGTGTCGCTGTTGCCGGAATGGGCGTTGCCGTTTATGCGTTTCAGCATTTCGGTGATCGCCAAGACCCTCAAGGCGCGCTTGATGGAGAACCGGGCCTGGAAGATGGCAGCGCCGGGAGCGTCTTACCAGCGGGGACAGCACTGGGTGCGCCGTTTTACCAAACTGGCCGAGCCGTTATCGACTGCGCTGGAGGCATTGACGGCGGCGGTGAGCGCCGCTCCCAGTTTCATATCCAAGGCGCTGGGTATGCTGGAGAAGACCGGATGGACGGCCGCGCACCGATTTCTGTTTTCAGACCTGCGGGTCCATCTGCTGGGATGGGGGCCGTGCCTGGCTCCACATGGGCGGCGAATCACAGTAAAAACCGCTTCCAGCGCGCCGCCGGCGTTCCCACAGACCACTTGCATCGACTCGGGAAAACCATCGGATTAGGGTTCCACTCCAGGAGGTATTCACCCGATGGATGATCCCAAATCTGAAAAAGTCTCGCTCTTCCGCTACGGTCTGATCGCCACTCTGGTTCTGGAGACATTGTCGCGCGGCGAACTGATGCGCCGCGCCCGTGAACTGGCGGCGCTTCGCTATGACATTCCGTTTTCCGAGCGGACCTCGGTTTCGGTTGAAACGTTACTAAAATGGGCACGCCGCTACCGAAAGGGCGGCTTGGAAGCATTGGGGACAAAGCGTCGTAAGGACCGGGGCCGCAGCCGCGTCATTGATCCTCAATTGGCTCAACTGATCGAACGTCTGAAGCGGGAGAATCCGCACCGCACCGGAACCACACTGCTAAAGGAACTGGCGTTATCGTCGGATGATCCCAGCTCCCGGCCATTGTCGGCAGCCAGTCTCTACCGTTTCCTTAAAGAGAACGACCTAACCCAGAAGCAACTGCTGGCTCCGCCGGCGCACAAGAAGTTTGAGGCCGAGTTTGCCAATCAGATCTGGCAATCGGACATGATGTTTGGCCCCTACATCTCACGACCCGGCGGCGGCAAACAGCAAGCCATGCTGTACGCCCTTCTCGACGACGCATCCCGTCTGATCCCGCACGCGCAGTTCTACGCCGATGAAGGCCTGGAATCGCTGCTGGATTGCACCCGCCAAGGCGTGTCGGCGCGCGGCATCCCGGTTCGGCTCTATGTCGACAATGGTAAGGTGTACCGTTCGGCCCAACTTGCCCGCATCGCCGCCACGTTAGGTATTCTGATTGTCCACACGCCACCCTATCAACCCGAAGGCCGCGGGAAAATCGAACGTTTCTTCCGCAGCGTCCGGGAACAATTTCTGGCGAGTCTGGATTTGTAGCATGTGACGGGCATGGAGGATCTCAACAGTCGTCTGGACACCTGGATTCAAACCGCCTATCACCGCGCCCCCCACGGCGGCTTGGCTCCCAACACCACTCCGCTTCAGCGCTGGCAGCGCGATATCGAGCGCGTTCGCCAACTGCCACCCGCCACCGATGTCCGCCGTCTGTTCTTCTACCGCTTGGATCGCGTGGTCCGCCGCGATTCCACGTTTCTGCTCCAGAACCGTTTCTATGAAGCTCCGGCACATCTGGCCAGTCAGAAAGTGGAGGTCCGCTTCGATCCCATCGATCCATCTCAGGCCGATGTGTACTTGGGCGGCCTTTTCCAAGGCACCGCGCGCCTGGTCGATCCGGTGGCCAATGGCCTTTGGATCGCCGCCAAATCCGAACCGGCGCCCGCGCCCGAGCGCACCGGCATCAACTACGTCGAACTGCTTCACAAGAAACGGGAGGATGGCGATGTTTGAACCTTTCTTCGGCTTTAAGAAATCTCCGTTTGCCTCCAGTCCCGATCCCAAACAACTGTTTGAGTCCAGCGCCTGGATTCAATTGAAGGCCCGTCTTCAATTCCTTACCGATCACCGCGGCTCGGGTCTGCTCACCGGCGAAGCCGGTTCGGGCAAGTCCACGGCCGCCAGACTCTGGCTGGCCGCCTTGAATCCGAACCTCTACAAGATCAGAACCCGCTCGCTTCAAAGGCGATCTGGTCGATCAGATCGCCGATGCGATCGTGCGTCTGAACAACACCAAAAAGCAGCACCCCATACTCGTCTTTGATGAAGCGCAATTGCTCTCCCATCCCGCCCTCGAACAACTCCCGCTGTTGCTCAACTTCGACATGGATTCGTCCACGTACCTCACCTTGCTGCTGATTGGCCAGCCCTTACTGCGCCGGACCCTGTCGCTTCAGCATCACGAAGCGCTACGCCAGCGCATCGCCGTTCACTATCATCTGGAAGGCCTCTCCCGCGCCGAACTGGACGCCTATATCGCGCATCAACTGAAAGCTGCTGGCTGCAGCCAACCTGTCTTTGACGACATGGCGCGGCAGGCTCTCTATCAAGCCACCAAAGGTATTCCCCGCAAGGTGAACAAACTCGCCTTGACGGCTCTCCGCCTGGGGGCCAGCCGCAAAGTCTCCAGCATCGATGAGGCCATCCTGATGGACGCCGTTGCCGAGGCTCTTCTATGAGCGCTCCCTCTATAACTTCCGTCGGGGCCGTCCTGTCTCTGGCCCAACTGCTGACCGATCACCCCAAACCCGAACCCTGTCTGGTCGAACCCGGCCTGCTACCTTCGCAAGGAATTCTTTTTCTCGGAGGCGAGCCCAAGGCCGGAAAATCCCTTCTCGTCGCCAATCTGGCCTTGGCTCTGGCCGCCGGCACCGACCACGCTGGGTTTCACGTGCCATCCCCAAAACGTGTCTTGATCTGCCAGTTCGAACTGCCCACTCCGCAGTTTGCTCTCCGCTTGGCCACGATGCGCAAAGCCATCGGCAACCGCGCCGATTCCAATCTCTTTGTCGATACGCGCGTCTCCGGCCATATGCTCAGTTCCACGGCCGGTCTGAATCACTTCCTTAACTCGGCGCGTTCGGTTCAGGCCGAGGTCATCGTTATCGATCCTCTCTACTCCACTCACGACCAGGATGAAAACGACACGCGCGCTATGGCCGCGCTCTGCCAGGCTCTGATCCGGCTGCGCGATGCCTCCAAGGCCGCTCTCATCATCGTCCACCATATCCGCAAGGCGGCTGGCCGCTATGAACTG
>QIAW01000080.1:8677-21589 GCA_003225655.1 Acidobacteriota bacterium | reverse complement strand
ACAAAATGAGAAGTGCGCGGCTGCGAGGAAGTGGTTCTTACATAACCTTGCGTAATTTCGAACAGCCCGCTCCCCTTTAGTCGAACTCGGCCACTGGCAGGACACAGCCGAGACGGCTGTGCCACAACCTTTACCAGGCGCCATCGATGCGGAAGCTCTTGAGATTGGGCGGCGCTTCGGCGGCGCTTTCTTCCACGCCATCAACCCGGGCGGCGCGCGGGCCGTTTTTCAGCTTGGTAGCAAGCGAGACCAGTTGCTGTTCACTGCCGCTGGCCAGAACTTCTACGGCCCCATCAGGATTGTTGCGGACCCATCCGAAGAGACCAAGCGCTTCGGCCTCGCGTTGCACGAACCAGCGGAAGCCCACTCCCTGGACCCGCCCTCGCACCAAGTAGCGCCTCGTAATCAAGCTGTTGCCTCTTGATTGATCTTTGATTCGCCGGCCTATGCGCGCGACAAATATGCGCCTTCGGCGGTATCCACCCGGATTTTTTCGCCTTCGTTGATGAATGGAGGCACCTGCACCACCACGCCGGTTTCCAGCTTGGCGGGCTTGGTGACGTTGCTGGCGGTGGCGCTTTTCAATCCCGGCTCGGTTTCGACTACGGTCAGTTCCACGGTTTGGGGAAGTTCCACGCCGACGGCCTTGCCGTCATAGAACTCCACTTTGATCTGCAGGTTGGCAGTGAGGTAATCGGTAGCGTCGCCTAATACATCCTTATTGAGATGGATTTGCTCGAAGGTCTCGGTATTCATGAAGTAATAATCGTCGCCGTCGGCATAGAGGAACTCCATCTCCATCTCGTCGACCACGATTTTTTCAATGGGATCGGGGGAGCGGAAGCGGTGCTCGAACATGGCGCCGGTGCGCAGGTTGCGCAGCTTGGCCTGAATAAAGGCGCGCAGGTTACCGGGCGTGCGGTGCTCCACGCTGAAAACGGCATGCAGGTCATTGTTGTGCTTGATGATCATCCCTGGGCGCAATTGGGTTGCTGGAATTGACATTCCAAACTTCTCCTCAATGATTTGGGTCTTTGCAGGCTGGCCGCACGCGAGCGCGCAAGCAGAGGCAAACACTATATTGTAACCTATCTACCCTGAAGTTCACTGCATGGCTGAACTGTGGTAATGGCCACTTTGAGAATCAGTAGTTCCCTGAGAGAATCGTTTGCACCGCTTGAACGAAGTCGGCCGGATTGAAGGCTTCGACTGCAAAATCTGCCTCGGGTAGCTTAGCCTGACCCGGCCTCAGCAAGGAGAGAACAGGGGCCTGGGAGTGCTGCCGAAAACATTTGATCCCTGCTTGTTTTTCGTTTCGCGGCACGGAATGCCCTAAGACAAGCAGGTCTGCTTTGGCCCCACACCGTGAGGCAGCCTCTTCTTCCCCAAGAGCAGAGATCACTGTGTAACCAGCCTGGGTTAGCAGCATTTCGCGGGTGCTGGCGAGACTTGGGCTCCATGAAACGCACAGCACGCTTTTAGGGAGGGACATACGACGAATTATATCCTCATCAGAGTAGATCCTGGAATGCGCCCGCGTCTGTCGCCCCGCCGATGTGACAGCCCAACTGCTCTTGTGAGCGGTAAAACAGAGGTTGAACTCTTCTCCCATAAACAGAAGCTGAACTCTTTTCCCAGGATGCTTTGCGCAACCCACTTGCCTTCGATCTCCAGATTCCCTTTTCTGCGACCCACCACAGTGCGTGCAGCTCAAGCTGTACCGCTCCTGGATTTGCGCAGATATTTCTTCTCTATCGGACAACATTGCCGGGGACGGTGTTTTCTAAGTACTCATTGCCGCGAGGCGAAAGTTGTGGCCGTCGCTGGTCGTTGTCTTCGGGCCGACCGCGAGGTTTGAATTTCGATTTTGGAGGACCCATGACCGATTACGAACGTTTTGGCGAATATCAAGCGAGCGAACAGCCAAGTGGGGGTGGAGCAGGGCTGGGCATCACGATGCTACTCATCGGACTGGGGGCCGGCGCGCTCACGGCACTGCTGCTTGCGCCCCGTTCCGGACGCCAGACCCGCCGCATGCTGCGGCGCAAATACGAAGACGCGGTGGAGACGATCAACGAACGCGCCGATGAATGGAAAGATCGTGGCGCGGGATGGGCAGAAACCGCCCGTGGCTGGATTGGCTCGGCAAAAGACGCAGCCGAAAATGTGTCAGAGAGAGTCCGGCCGATGGTGAAGGAAGCGAGAAAGAAATAGCGCTCAGCATTCAGCGCTCAGCATTCAGCCCGTGATGCTTCCTTGTGCACATCAGGGTGTCTTTGCGGCCTAACTTTTAATAGGCGCATAAGAGTGTCCAGTTTATCCGGCTTTTTGTGAAGGATGTTTCAGGGGCTGAGTGCCAAATGCTGAGTGCTGAATGCTTTTCTTCGCTGAGCGCTGATTAATACATTCGGAATTCCACGTCCAAATTTACCCGTACTGCTACGGGCTCGCCATCTTTGCGGGCGGGATCGAAGCGCCAGTTGCGGACAGCCTCGATTGCTTTTTCATCCAGTCCAGAGCCCAAACCGCGGCGTAGATGGACCTCTTGCACGCGCCCGTCCGCGCTGACAATGATCCACAGTCCCACTGTGCCTTGCAGCTTCTGCAAGCGAGCTGCGTCGGTATAGTCAGGGTCAGGGTCGTAGATAGCTCGCGGCACGGTCACCCCGCCTCTTCCCGCCATGGGATACTCGCCTACCGCCATGCCCTGACCGGAGCCAACGCCGCCGCAACATCCTTGACCAATACCGCCACCTTGTCCGGAACCATCGGAGGGCTGACTGAGGACGCCATGGAATGGATCTCCTATGGTTTTGTCGTCCGCTTTAATGACAGGGGCAATAATGCTCTGCTCCACGGGCAAGACCGGAGGGCGGTCCAACGTTTGCGTTGTAGGGGAAGTGATCGGCTGGGTATGCGACTGCGGCAGCGCGCCGCGCGATGGCGCCAGCAGGCTGTGCGACCCACCGCCTCCTGAGCTGGGCGTAAAGATGGTGGCGGAAATGTGCAACGAGTTCTGGTTGTCCTGATTGAGACGCCAGAGCGCCATCTGACTGAGCCACAGCAGAAGCAGCAATACCGTGCCATGCAGGGCGACCGACCAGAGGATTTTGGTCGAACGGGCCGCGCTGGAATGATTAATTCCAAACAGGCTGGGCAAAATATTTTGCTGCGCCCGCGGCAAGCTGGGGGGAATCTGCATAGGATGTTGTGAATTGAACCAGCCTACTGACTGAAGGTATCAGTATAAATGGAAAGTGACGTCAATGTTCAACTGAACTGTTACTGGCCTGCCGTCTTTTAACGCAGGCTCAAAACGCCAGGTTTTGACCGCCTCTAGCGCCTTTTCATCAAGCCCGAGTCCCAGGGAACGATATACTCGCGCATCATGCACTTTGCCATCAGAACCAACGGTAATCCACAGAACCACGTCGCCCTGATACTTCGCTTTGCGTGCCTCTTCCGAATATTCGGGATCGGGAGAATAAATCGGTCGCGGCGCGCTGACTCCGCCACCGACGCGATAAGCGCCACCGCCCATCCCGCCACCCCATCCTGGACCTACACCGGGGCCGTTTCCTGAACCTACACCGGTGCCGGAGCCGCTTCCGATGCCGCTTCCGGAACCAACGCCGTTCGAGGCTGGGCTAACCGCCGCCAGGGGATCGCCCATCTGGGGCAGATTAGCGACCATAGGAGGCGCAACCACCGTGGGAGCAACCGGTATCTTGGGCTCGGTCTTCACAACAACTGTCGGAGGAGTTATCTGCTCCGGAGCTGATTTTGGCAGCGCTCCTTTGGAGGCAACCAGTTTGTCGCGCGCACCACCGCCACCACCGCCTCCCGACGGTCCACCAATACTGGATGGCACATAAGCGCTGATATCAATCGCCTGGAATTGTTGTTTGATCTCTTTCGGGTGCTGGATCACCCATGTCGTAATCACCACCATCAAAACTATAACCAGGGTATGAAGTGCAAACGAGAAGATAAAATTGCTGGGACGGGTCTGATAGGTGTCATACCCCAAGCCAAAAAGGCTCGGCATGAAATCGGGCTGACGGGTTCCACGCGCTGGCGGAGCCGAGGGCAGTTGAGCATCACTCTTGATCGCGGGACTCGCCATGAATTCCTGAATTTTCCCCTACAATAAACAGTATAGACGCGATTTCAGCTCTTTAGGTTTCAAAAATAAATCAAAAAAGCCCTAAAGTACATCATCCTATGGTACGTTAACTGACTACTAGCTATTGTTAAATAGTATTAAGTACTTGGATATGCTCCGCCTGTCTGATTTTAACTCGCATATACGCCTACGGCTACATGGTGACAAAACTTTGACATTTGGTAACATCAGCAACCCTATTTCCCGAAAATAGCAGCAAACATGCCCCGTAAGCGGCCAAAGAACCCCTTTTTCTCCCTTTTTGGCTTCTCGACGGGCGGTGTAGCACTGACCCGAAAAACGGCAGGCGGGACGACCGGTTCCGAGGAAAACCATGGCAACTGCGTCAGGGGAAGTTGCACTAATTGTTCAATTTCAGGCGCTGGCCCGGGCTCTGCAGCGTTGAAAACCATGGGGGCATCCACCTGCACGTGTACTTCGTTGGGCTGCACTGGTGGCAGGGGTTGAGTAACGTCAGCAGTTGGTTGAGAGGCGGCGATCTCAGGAGCTTTATCCGGTGTAACTGGAGCTACTGGCTGCTGCTCCGCAGTTTCTGTCGCCCGGCGCACCGGGGTAGCCGGACATCCGCATGCTGCAACGTTCGCAACCGCATCCTTGATCCTGCCATTGAGAAAGTAGACACCCTGGTTGGGCTTGACCTGATAGCTGCCCTCGCCCATGAGTTCATTGACGATAAGAGCGGCATTGTTGCCTCGCAGGGGCTGCACACAGGTGTTACCGTGGGGATCAGCGCCGATGGCGACATGAAACTCCCCAGGACCAACCAGGGTGATTCTAAAGTCGGGTGTAACCACCGAATCGCTGCCCGAGGGCAAGGAATAATATGCCTCCAAGCCACCCGTATCCAGGCTTAGCACAAGGTTGCGTTCCTGGCTCTGATTGACGACAGAGTTCACCTGCACGTTGCTTCCCGGACAGACACGCACCTCTCCGCCACGGCTCAGACGCAGAGCTGTGGTTGCCGTCCCGGAAGAGACTGTCGACCCGGAAAGCAGCCGGGTGCCGCCCGAGGCGAAGATTACCGAGCCCTGCACGCTGGCATCGGAGGCGTAAACTTCGCCCACGACATCGGACTCCGCTGGCTGCGGGTTTTGCGCCGATAACCAGACAGTAGCGAACACCAGGCAAACTAAACTCACAACGCGGCGGGAATGGCAGATCATGGAATGTTTAAGATTAGCGCATTTTGCATTGTTACAAACCATGATCAGAACCTTAATCCCTGACTAAATAGAAGCCAATATTCCGCAGCTAGACAGAAGCAATAAAGTTCTTCAGCATCTGCCGGCCGCGGGGTGTCAACACGCTTTCCGGATGGAACTGAACGCCTTCCACGGGGAATTTGCGGTGGCGCACGCCCATGATGACCTCCGAGCCGTCTTCCTCGCGCGTGCAGGCGGTAATTTCCAGCTCAGCGGGAATGGTATCGCGCTCGATAATGAGCGAATGATAGCGCGTTGCAGTAAGCGGAGATTCCAGCCCTTGGAAGACGCCTTTGCCGCCATGGGTAATGGGGCTGGTTTTGCCGTGCATCAGTTTCTTGGCGCGGATAATGTTTCCGCCAAAAGCCGCGCCAATGGCCTGATGCCCTAGGCAGACACCGAGGATCGGGACCCTGCCCGCAAAATCGCGGACAACATCAATGCTGATGCCGGCCTCTTGCGGGGTGCAGGGCCCGGGAGAAATAACGATGTGCCTCGGCCGCAGGCGCTTGATCTCATCCACCGTGGTCTGGTCGTTGCGCCGCACCTCGACCTGTTCACCCATCTCCCCCAGGTATTGCACCAGGTTGTAGGTAAAAGAATCGTAATTGTCGAGCACGAAAACCATAGCCAAATACTCTTTGCTGTCTACTCTTCTTTACTCGCCTGGTCTTTCAATAGAACGGGAAGACCATCTCGAATGGGATACACCCGCCGGCAAGAGCCGCATTTTAAGGTTTCGGCCTGCCGGTCATAAATAAGCTCCTTGCGGCATTCGGGACAGACCAGAAGTGATAGCAGATCCTCAGAAAGCATGCACTGAGATTATAAGGTGGAGGACCGCGATTATTTCACGAAGTTCCAGTGCACGCCGCCATCGCTGGTCTGCCATTTTTCTCCGCTGGAAAGGATTACTTCGCCCTGTTGTGTGTCCTTGAATTTGATGTCGACTTGGGCATTCGGGTTGAGAACTCCCTCGCCTGTCAGGGTAAAGGGCTGCCAGGTTATGCCGGTATCCGTCGAGTGATAGAGAACAAGATAGGGCTGGCCCTTTCCGATTGCCTGCACGGTCCATATATCGTTCCCAGCCGCTACTACGCTAACAAAATGCGGTTGCGGGACCGCAGGCGCCGAAATGGCGTTGAGACGCCGCAGCGTGCCCACCACCACATCGTGCCATATACCATAGAGCCGCTCCTGCACGCGGCCGTGATGTATGCGCCAGCCGCTGATTGCAGTGGTCGGTGCAACGCCAGGAGTAAGTTGCACCAGAGTCGCCGGAGCGCGGCCCTCCAACGGAAGATTTTGCACGGCGCTCGATGTCGCGACTTGTTCCGATTGCGCCGTGACCGGACCGCCAATTGCACCGCCGGAACCACCTGTAGTTCCACCGAGGCTATCTGCGGCGTGAACGCGGCCGGCTACCGCGACTGTCTCTTCGGTCCCCTGTGGAGTCGCGTGGGCCGGAATGGTTTCAAGTTTCTTCTTGCGCCCCTCTTCTGCCGGCACCACGCCGCGGGTCGCCGGCGCGGCCGCTTTGGCTGCCGCCATTTGGGCAGCGGCCGGTGCGGACGGCCTGGCACTTGGGGTCATCTCAGCCTTGTCGAGACTGACGGTTTCGCTGGTAGTGCCAACAACCGGCGAGGGCGGAGACTGCTTGACAGAAGAGGCCCCAACATAGGCCAGCGCATCGCGGTCACGATAAAGACTATTCGTAGTATTGTTCTGCGCGATGTTCTGGCTATTCGTGTTGCTGTTGCTATAAGGGCCGCCCTTCGCCGGTTGCTGGCGAAGATCAAACAACCCTCCATTTTGAGTTGAGGTGTCGTTGCCTGCACGAACGCCGGAAGCAGATCCGCTCGTGTATGCATCTTTTTCTCCGGTACTCCAGGCAAATCTGCCGGCCTCTTTGTCATTCGGCTTCGCCGTCTTCTTGGCATCATCGGCCGATGACGGCGCCATGCCGGGAGTCAGTTTCATGAAGGATGCAAAGTCTCTGGATTTGAAATCAGCTTTCCCATTGACGCTGGCGCTTTGGCCGGACCCGGCTGCCAGTTTCGCTTCGACCCCGGATCTTGGAACCTTCTGCTGGCTTTCGGGAGAGGCCAGCGCGGCTTCTCGGCGATCGCTCCTTTCATTTTCGCTTGCAGGCGAGGTGGCGTCTGCGGAGGTCAAAGCCCTGTTTGCATCACTCTTCTCACTCTCCTGAAGACCGCCTTGCGGGGAAGGCTGTTTTGTTGCCGCCTCGCCGGACAAAACTGAGGTGGAGCGTTCGGGATTGTTCTTCAGGAAAACCGCCACTGCGACAATCACACTGAGCGAGGCGACCAGCGCGGCCCATTGCAGGCGTCTCCAGGCAAACCAGCGAATTTGAGCCCGCGAACCGGCAGGCTGCGGTGATGCTGCATCGGCCTCCGGCTGGGCAAAATAAACAACATCACGGCAGACTGCGCACCGCGACAGGTGCTCCACAACATGCCGCTCGGCAAAGGCAGTCAGCAGATCGGCATCCGGATGGGCAGAAGGCGGCGGCATCGCGCCCACGCGCAGGCGCTCGGCGATCATCTTCGAGCTTCGCGGATCTGCCATTACCATTACTTTACTCCTTAATTTCGCCTTCCATACTCTGGAACGATCTACTGTCACTTTCTTGCACCGGAGGCGGACGTAACTTTTCACTCACGTTCACCGCCAGGTCGCGCACATCGCACTCCAGGGCCTCTTCCGCAGCCTGTGGACTCATGCCATACCGCGTGAGCGCCTGCACAATGCGCTTGCGCAGCTCTTTCACGATGCGCTGCACCTTGCGGCTGATCGTGGATTCATGCACCCCCAGCGAGCGCGCAATCTGCGCCAGGGTCCTTTCGTCCAGAAAATACGAGGCCAGGATGTATCTTTCCTCAGCTCCCAATTGGGCCAGGGCAGAGTCGATGGCGGAGTCAAGCCGGCTGTCTTTAGCGGCGACCGGTTCGGCGCATGGCGCGGCAAACTGCACCCCCTGCTCGCTCTCTTCCTCAATACTCACCAGACGCTTTTGCGAACGATAGCGGTTCACATATTCCTGCGCCAGGACGGTGCGCAGCCAGCCCTCGAGCGAGCCGCGGCCCATGTAAAAGTTGAGCTTGGAAACGCGCACCTCTGCGCCCGCACTTTCCCGCGTACGCACGCCATAAAGGTCGGCGTAGAGCGAGTCGGCAAGCTCGCGGCCTACTTCATCGTTGCGGGCAATCGTCCGCGCCGCCTGGTAAAGCAGGGCGCGGTAGCGGTTCAGGAACTCGGTCCAGGCAGCTTCGTTTCCCGCCGCACAGCCACGGGCCAGGGCCAACTCTTCGATCCTGAGGGCTTTAAAGAATTGGTGGATTTCCGGCTCCGGCGCGGACGCGGGCAGGTATTTAACCACTGCCTCGCCCAGGCAAGCTGCAAACGATTCCGCAGACAGGCCATACCGCACCGCACCGCTCCGGCTGAATAGCTCGCTGAAGAGGGCGCGCCTCCAGTTCGATACCGCAGCTTGGGCCTTGCTAACCATCGGGATTTCTGGATGTTATCTCAATTTGGATGCTTCTGGCAGCAAAGTTGTACTGGAGAGTGTTTTACAAACGGTTTTGAAGGGCACGGCTTCAAGAAGCTGCCGTGCCGTTAATCCCAGGTTGCAAAAAAATTCGCAATCCGGTCGCAAGAAATCTACCCAGCCACGTTCTTTCTCTAGAAGCGATAGGGGCAACAATCTCTGGAGAAGTCTATGACATTCAAAAACAAGTTCCTAGTTTTCACGGCCATTGCCATGAGCATGGCCTTGCTATTCACGGCAGTCCTGCTCGATCCTCCGGCATCCGCAGAAGCCGGTCTGCCCGCAACCGGCCACTACCAGGTGCTTTCACCCATTACCCACGGCAACCTGACGATATTTCCCGTAGTAGCCTCCACCACGGAAATGGGCCGCGTGCAGGCGCTGGTCCGCCGGCCCGGCATGGAGCACTGGACGGGCAGCGACAGCGCCCGCGTGAATCAGCTCGTGCTCGTCAACAACTCCAAGCGGCCGCTCGTGCTGCTCGCCGGTGAAATCGTGACCGGCGGCAAGCAGGACCGCATCGTAGGCAAAGACCGCATTATTCCTGCCGAAACTGAGGCTGACCTGAGCGTATTTTGTGTCGAGCCCGGCCGCTGGACGGAGAGCACAGCCAGCTTCGGAGGATCTGCCGGGTACATGGCCGCACCTAGTATCCGCAACGAGGCCATGGCGAAAAAAGATCAGAACGGGGTGTGGGACAAGGTCAGAAGTTCGAACGGCCAGGCCGCTGAGATCGTGGCGGTGTCTCCAGAAGCGCGGGATGAGATCGCCAGCACCTCATCCTACGCCCGGGTCATGAATAACAAAGAAGTGCAGAAGCAGGTGGATAAGATCGCCGTTCCCATTGAGCACTCCTATCAGAACGAGATTGGCGAACTGCGCAACCGCAACGCGGTAGGCGTGGTGGTGGCCGTGAACGGCAGGATCATCTGGGCCGACCTTTTTGCCAGCACTTCCCTGCTGGAAAAATACTGGCCCAAGCTGGTGCGTTCCTATGCGGCGGAGGCAATGAACACCTCAGCCAATGGTGAGGCTGTGAGCGTAAAAGCGGCGCAGGCATATCTGGACCAGTTGGAAGGCCGCCGCGAGATCGCGGAAAGCGAACCCGGCGTTTACCGCCACACCGAGATCATCGGCGACGGCTTCAAGGCCTTCGAGCTGACATCGCTGTTGCCCAGTACCGGCTTCGACGTGCACATCAGCAAGATGACGGAGTAGGCGGGTAACTTTCTTGCGGCTGCTGCATCCAATCCAGTATCGCAACAGACGCGTATTCATAGAAAGCAGCAATGAAGTAGGTTGACTGCGCGCAAACAGATTGCAGAAATTGGTTGCCTGTGCGTAACCGGGTATTGCAAAGAAAGATTACGTTCGTAACGAGAGCTTTACATTTTTCCTGCAACAAAACTCGGTTGCTGCGTGTCTAATGTGGTGAGAGGTTTTTTAGTAGAGGTGCAAGGGTCGGAGGTGACATATTATGATGGTAGAGAGATTTTCCACCGCTGAAATGTCGGCCCTGCGTAACGAGCTCTTAGAGGGAGGGCTCGATAACTGGCAGGCCGCCGAATTGCTGCAGATGTTTCTCGCAGGCCGGGGTTATGGTGTTTCGCCGGAAGCGGCGCGCACCGCCGCCAGCCGGGTTGAGGGCGCAGGCTGCTCAATCGAGAGCTTGCAACGAGAGCTGGAAAAATTGGCATTGGTGATGTAACAACATCTTGCAAATTGCATCTGAAGCCGGGTGAATGTCACCCGGCTTTTTCTTTTTCTTGAGGGCTCTGCTTCTTGATTCCAAAGCTGGCATTTCTCTCTCTCAGGCACCCACTTTGAATTGCACTCTTGGATTGGCCTTCCATTCCCGAAACAGTTTTGTCTCAAATATGGAATTGAGAGTCTATGAATTAGACACTGGACGGTAGAAACACTACTACCTGCCGAGATCAAGACAGTAAAGCTTTTATTTTCAATGACATAATTTCAACATGCAGTTTGGTTTCAGGATTGCAATTACAGAAGGCAATTGGATTCTCTGGGACGACGAATCAAAGGGGACGGAAGCCCAAAAAACTTCCGGCCCCTTCCAAATCCAAGGAAAGGGAACGAACATGCAAGCCAAGTCGACAGCAATCGAGAATTTGGAACTGAGCAGCATGCGGGGCACGCAACAGAAGATGCAGCAGATGTTTTCGGCGAGCGACATTTCGTTGTTGCGCAACGCGCTCCAGGAGAAAGCCGCTGAATTCGACTGCTGGCAGTGCGCAGAGATTATCGAGATGTTCTTGCGCTCGCGGGGTTACGGGGTTTCTCGCCAAGCCGCGCGGGCCAGTGTGGGCCGGTTGGAAGCCACCAATTGCGATGACGAGGCAGTTGCAGAGGAATTGGAAAGACTGGCGCTGGTGAATTAGCGCGGTGGTAGGTAAGGCGGGGCCTATAAAGGTTCCAGGCTCCGCGAGATTTCAAGACCCTGAACGCAGTGAGGGAGAGTACGAAAGCAAGGTTGCTCCCTCAGGAACGAAGTTAGCGGAAAGTTCGTTGGTTCCATGCAGACTTTTCGCGAGGGCTCGGCAGCAACAAGTTTTAGGGGGAGGGTTGCAGGGCCCTTTTAAAGTTTAAGTAAAAGTTTTCGCAACTCTGGACGACGTGAAACAGTACTGGGGGGTCTGGTTCACGGCGACCAGGGGAGCGAAAAATAAGTCGAAGTAAGTAAGCAAAAAGTTTTCGCGACTCTGGACGACGTGAAACAGTACTGGGGGGTCTGGTTTACAGAGACCAGGGAAGCGAAAAATTCACGGTGACAAGTGACGCCGGGCCAACCAGCCCGGCGTTTTTTTGCTTGCTACAGGCAAAGCCAGCTACTGTTCGCGTATTTCTACCAGCGTATAGCTTCCCGGTTTCACAGCGCTAATAGCGGCAGCAATCTCAGGCAGCATTCGCTGAATAAGACTCCACCGGTTCCTGCCAAGAACCACGATAGCAATTTTTCGTTTGCTTAAGTTTTGCTGATAAACGAGATTCTTGTCGGTTGTGAGGAGCACGTCGAATTCTGTTTCCTCCGCAACACGCAATAGCTCTCCATTGAGCAGCGTGCTCCATCCCTGTTCTCTTGCTGTTTTGACGACGTGTTCATGCAGGCAATCGCGAACGCCGACAGGTCCCCTGGTCGAAGAGGATAAGCATCAGCGGGTAGGCGCCGGAGCTTGCAAGCTGTGAGCGGCGAAGTCCAAAACCGCTTTCACCTGTTCCCGGGTGAGTCCATCAAACATTCGGGTGATTTCGTCAATGGTGAGGCCATCTTCAAGATTCTCAAAAACAGCGGAAACGGGAATGCGCGTTCCACGGAAGACCCACGCGCCGCTTACTTTTCCGGGTATGCTTTCAACCGCCGGGCATTGTGACCAATCAAGCGCCATAATAGACCTTACCGTTTTATCCTAGCGAACGGTTCGCTGGGTTACAAGGGCTATCCTAAGAGCCAGCTAGCCGGGGCGCGAAGTCTAACAGGCTGCTGAAGAACGTTTATTTTGTGCGCTCCGCTTCGCTACGCGCATGCCTTCGGCAGAGAGGAATTGTTCATTGTGAACGGCTTAGCGGCACGGATGAATCCGTGCCCTGACACGTCTTCATGCCCATGGAGCGTTTTTCAGCAACCTGCCAGTGTTTGTTTTCGTGTTCCTATTCGTAGCGCAGGCTCTCAACGGGATCAAGTTGGGCGGCGCGGCTGGCGGGCACCGTGCCAAAGATGATTCCCACCAGGGAGGAAACCAGCACGGCCACAATGATGGAGAGTCCGGAGATGGGGATGTGGTACTCGGTGAAGAGGCGCAGGGAAATGGCAGGCGCCATGCCAATGGCGATGCCGAGGAAGCCGCCGATCAGGGAAATAAAGACCGATTCCGCCAGAAACTGAAAGCGGATCTCATTGCGGGTGGCGCCCACGGCCTTGCGGATGCCGATCT
>QIAW01000080.1:0-8616 GCA_003225655.1 Acidobacteriota bacterium | reverse complement strand
GACGATGGTCACAATATTGGCGATGACGCCGGCGGTCTTCAGAATCTCTGTCAGGTTCCCCATCTCGTAGGTTGATTCCGGCCGGTGGCGGGAGACAATGACCTGCCTGATCTGCTCGGTACCCTGCGGTACTTGAGAAGCATCCGTCATGGAAAAATACAATTGCTTCACATTGTTGTTGCCGGTGAAGTAGCGGCTGATGGTGTAGGGAATCAGCACGGTATGGTTGGTGACCTCGGAGTTGCCGAAGGTATCCGTGCTCTCGCGGAAGGTCCCGATAATGGTAAAGGGCAGTCCGCTGATTTTGATGGTTTGGCCTACGGCCGCATTCTGGCTGCCGAAAAGCTCATTGGCGAATTTTTCCGTTATCAACCCGACCTTCTGGCGGGAGTCATCGGCGTCGAAGAAGCGTCCGGCCAGGACCTTCAAATTGCGCACAATGCGGTAATCGGGCATGACCCCCAGAACGTTTACGTCGCCTTCCTTGCCGCTCCCCAGAGGCATGCGCTCGGCCAAGCTGGCCACGGGAGAAGCAGCCTGTAGCCCCGGAACCAGTTGCAGGGCTGCTGTCATGTCGTCCACGGTGAGATAGTCGGCCGCCACCGGCGTGGCCCGCGGTCCCTCACCTTTGTATTCCGCCCAGATTACGTTGGAGCCGATGTTCTGAATCTGCGTCAGGATGTAGTGCTTTCCCGTAAGCCCGATGGTCACCACCAGGATGAGCGAAGCCGTGCCGATCACCATGCCTAAGGCGGTCAGCACGAAGCGAATCTTGTTCTGGCGAAAGGAATCAATGGCCACCATGGCAATCTCGCTCAGCTCCGCGCGGTAGTGCTGGGTGGCTTGCTGGCCCTCGCGGAAGGTCTTCACCGGGTGCCGCAGGACCTGTTGGGGCTTCATGGACATCACTATTATCGTAAATCCTGGCGAAGCCTGGGGGCAACGTGGAAGAGTGGAGGATAAGTGGGTCAGTGCCGAGTAGCCGTCATCCGTCCGGGAATAGAGCATGAAGACTCGCACGGCGCATCTGCCGGGCCGAATCACGCTACTTCATAGCTGACTTTGTGGAGGCCACATGGAGAGCAATTCCCACGACTTGTGTTTGTATTTCGCCGGGGATAGAACCATACTACCGAGGCCGTTTTCCGACGAGGTGCTTGGGGCGGAAACGGAAACCTGTCCACGTTTCGTCGATCGAAATCTGGGCGACGCTATCAAACCCGGCTGCAAACAACGGCTCCCACCCGCTATCTCGCGAGAGGTCGGACTGCAACGGACCTGATTTCTTGGGATACGCGAACCACAGAAGACCGTTGTCGACAACGGCGCTGAGTGCAGAGGGTGCCATCGTTTTTACATCGGCTTTGCACCGTACGAAGGCGATTACAAAGTCGGCTCCGCCGGTTGAGGTCTTCAGCAGCTTCGCTCCGTCGGGCAAGCTCCCCAACTGTGCGGCGAACCCTGACGGAACGCCCTGAAGGAGCACCGTCATTCCGGGTTTGATTCCCAATTTTCGTGCGAGTTCAGATGACCTCACGGTTTTGCTCCCATTTTGCGCGCTTGAATCGTCAAGCTCCGCTCGGACTTGCCCCGATCGACCACATCCAACGAGAAGGTAAAGCCCACACTTGAAATATCGGAGAACCGCTCATTCACCTGGATGGATCCACGATGCCCCTTAGTAGTCGATTCGAAGACAAGGTCTTTGCCTTCCCATTTGCCGGTACCTGCTCCACCGCATCCGCCCGGTTGTAGGCTGTCGCAGTAAAAGGCCCTGTAGTCGCCAGCCCGACCGTCCCAGTAGATGATTCGGGTGCTGGAATACGACCCCATACTGCTTTGTGATTTGTAGTCGAGTATCGGAACTCATCGGCTTCGAACTTCTCTGTGGTTTTCCACTTACCGGAGAGTGCGTCGGAGAGTCGCTTTACCTGGGGAGCTTGGGCCGCGACCCAGGTGAGCATCCGTTTAGGCTGGGGCGCTGGGTTCTGTTGTGCTATAACGGCTACGCTTAGTAGGCTGAATGCTGCGCAAGCAATTGTTTTCAGCATGGCTGTTTCCTTTCACAGAACATTGAAACGAGGACCGGATTATTTGGTCGAAAGAACAAATTGATAGCCATCTACATCCCGGAACTTCGCAAACTGGCCCCACGGTTGTTTCGTGGGAGGAGCTGTAAACACCACTCCGCGGTCTTTCAACTCTTGATATGTCCGATCGATGTCGTCCGTCATAAACGTCACATTACAAAAAGAACCGATCCGATCTTCGTGGCCAGGAGGCGTGAATAGAACTACCTTGGTTTCGCTGCCTGGAATACGCAGTTCTATCCAACGCTGCTTGTTGTCAAACCCGAGCTTTTCCGTATAGAAACTAACTGCTTGATCCTGATCTCGCACGGGAATGCTCACAAACTTTACCGCCTTAATCATAAACATCCTCCTGTAAGACGCAGTGTAGACGGGGAACACGGCCTTGCAAAGCAAAATCGAATCACTATAGTATTTATAACTGTAGTTATAAAAAAACAGTTGGGAGTTTCCCCGTGAACCTTTCCTTGGATAGCTACATTCTGGATGTACTGATGCGTGATCTCACTGAACATGAAAAGCGCCCCTCAGCGTTTCTTGTTTACCTGCATGTGTGGAGACGGAGCCTGGGTGCGGGCCAGAAAGTCGCATCGCTAAGCTACCAGGAGATAGCGGAAGGCACGGGGTTGTCGAAGTCCGCCGTGCAAAGCGCTGTGAGGCTCCTCAGGAGGCGAAGGCTAATCTATGTTTCACTGAAGAACCCGACTGCTACTCCGATCTATAGAGCAGAACGTCCTTGGATTCGGCGGAAGCAAGGCTGACAGGCGGCCGTGACTCGGGATCGATTCGCCAAAGGCACTGTCGGCGGGCCACATCTGCAATTCGTCCAACGAACGTTTTCGGCAAGATCCGGGGGCTTGCTGAGCCGTGCTGTGTCAAACAGGCTGTTGGTACAAGCCGACCACGTTTCCTGCTGGGTCGCGGAACCTGGCAGTGATCTCAGGCGCATCCGCGCCGATCGGCTGCACGATCTCGCCCCCGTTGGCAACGACGGCATCAGCGGTCGCGGCCACGCTGTCAACCATGACGTAAAACAGCAGGCCGGGCGTCGAAGCAGGCGGCCGCCCCAGCGCCCAGGTGCCGCTCACTGCACCGACCGTATCATCGAAGGCGGTGCTACCGTCACCGCGTTTTCGGACGTTCCAGCCGAAGACCTGTTTGTAGAAATCGGCCGAACGCGCAACGTCGGTAGCTGGCATTTCGATGTAGCAGATCTTACCATTCGCAAATGTTGGAGGCATAACTAGTCCTTTCTGAGGTTGTCAATCTAAGGGTTGTCAACGGCAAACTGAAATCGTGCTAATTTCCGAATTTCCGATCCTCCGCTCCAGGTCAATGGATGTGGCAAAATCATCGTCAGCGCCTCAGGAGGCTGCAGCCTCCGATAGACGAGAAGATCCCCACGACGACGACTGCGGCTATGCCCGCCCAAACAGCGGGGCTCTGGATAGCTTGGTGAGATGCCTGAACAAAGATGTGATGCAGCAGATGTGCTCCGAAGCCCAGTGTGATAATCAGGACGGCAACTCCGCTCAAAATATTCAAGATTCGCATACGTTTTACTCCCCTCTACAGGCCTCCCGCATATTGCAGCAGCAGATCGCGGACCGAATCGCTGGCTTCCAGATCGTCGGTCACCTCTGGCGCCTTCGCTCCCGCACGAAGCAGCGCCTCGACCGTCGCGACATAATCTCCGCTATCGCGATGCCAGCCATTCATGGAGCCATGAAGCGCCGAGCCCAGGGCCGTGATTCCATGATCGTTGTCTTTCAATTCGAGCCGGGGATGATAGCGCAGGATCTCCCGGACCATCTCGGCGTTGCCATGCCACGCCGCCCACTGCAGCGGCGTCATCTCGTACTCGCCTTTTGTGTCCACCGGCCAGCCTGCCGCCAGCATGAGCCGCACCGCATCGGTATTGTTGTTTTGCGCGGCATCTGTAAGTCGTCGGCGGTCGTCATCCGATAGTGTTGCGACCCAATTCGGACGGCTGGCCAGCAAGGCGCGAAACATCTCCTCGTCGCCAAGATCACACGCTTGCTGCAGCTTTACCTCTTCGGGGCTGTGCTGCATGAGAAATTGGAAAAGTTCCTCCTGGCCGAAGTCGCGGGCGATCTGGTGGGGCGTTCTGCCTCGTCCAAACTGGTAGATGTAAACCGTGCCGCCGCTTTGAGGATTCTGTTTGGGAAAATACGTGTCAGAGACACGCATTCGAATGCAGGTGGGGTCGCTCTCCAGGTGACGGCGCACCAATTCGAGATCGCCAAGAGCGGCCGCCATGAGGATGTCAGTCCGGCAACCCCGAGCTACGAGATACCGTGCGATGTGCTGGCGGTCGCGGGGGTAATGTCGAGCCTGAACCACGCGCAGCATGTGTTGTGCCGGCGTGGACTCATGTTGCAGATCGCGCGCATCGATCTCTGCGCCGTGCTCGAGCAGATACTGCGCGATCTCAATAGTTGAGGTGAAATGCAGCGGGGTTTGTCCGTTCGCGCCGCGGGCGTGGACGATGTCAGGATTCGCATTCACGAGTTCCTGCAGCTTTTCCAACATGCCCAGGCGCGCCGCCGAGTGTGCATCCACAACGGCGCCCCGCTCCATCAGGAATGCGGCCAATTCGGGTGCGCAGTCGTCCAGTACGCCGATGCCACCGGCCCATGACCGGCTTCTCACATTGATATCTGCGCCGGCTCGAAGCAGCACATCAATGGTCTTCCGATCGGTCCTACGCACGGCGGCAAGCAGCACCTGCACACCGTCGTCAAAGTTCGTCACAGGCTCGTTGATCTGCACTTTCAGTTCAGGATGCTCTTCGAGTACTTTGGCGACCTTAGCAGCGTCACAGGCACGGATTGCTGCAAACAGCCGTTCCGTGGGCTGAAGCACGCGCGTCACAGCGTCGACGTGTTCCTTCAGCATTGGCCAACTGGCAAAGCCGTAGTCGAGGGCAATGACATGTTGTGCGTCCGCAAGTTTGGGAGCCGCCGGCGCCGATGCGAGCGAACGGAAGCGCTCAATAGCAGCAGGTTCACGCAGCTCGAAATCGTGCAGGAGTTTTTTGGCTTGTTTTTTGAGATGTTCGAGATTAGGCTTTGCAGGTAATTGGCGAGACATCACTCCTCCTTCTTTGTTGCCCCGTGTCCGCTATAACGGGCAGAAGTGAGGTTGATGTTCGGAACTGCCAACAGCTCAGGTGGGATCGTCCCTTCCCGCGGACGGGATGCATCCTGGATGCTGATCGGAGTATAGTCGAAGGGCTGCAAAGACGCAATTGCGCTCAGGCTGATCCCAAGTCTCTCATGCTCTAGATCCCCTTCACGTCAATCGGTTATGCCCAAACCACAGCAATCCATGAGCAGAAGGGCATGCGAATTCAGGGTGGATGGTCGCCAATCTGCAAACAATCCCGCCGCCAAGAGTAATAATAGTGTCGGCAAAATGACCGTCCGCAAAATTGTCCATATCGATATGGACACATTTTATGCTTCCGTCGAACAGCGGGATGACCCGCAACTGCGCGGCAAACCCGTAATTGTCGCCTGGCGGGGCAACCGTTCCGTGGTTTGTGCTACTTCCTATGAAGCCAGGTCTTTCGGCGTACGCTCGGCCATGCCCGCGGTTCGCGCCGAACGCTTGTATCCCCATGCGATTTTCATCCCTCCCGATTTCACACGCTATCGGGCGGTCTCGCGCGCTGTACGCGAGATCTTGAAACGGCATACTGACCTGGTTGAGCCGCTGTCGTGATTGTGGCGATGAGTTCTTTCATAGCAACTGCCTGTGCTCAGGCCCTTTCACACGTTGCGCCAGGAGCTCTACAACGGAGTGATCTAAACCGGCAAATCAATCTACCCATTGCACAATGGCTCGTTCAAGACGAGAGGAGCGACATTCCATGGAAGGTGGCGTTCGGAAAACCTGTACTTACATTCAGGTTGATCGACCTGCTCACCATAACGGCGGAGGTCAATGCCGATGCGTTGCAGAGACAGGGTATGGAGCACGATCTCCACTTCATTGTCAAAATCGCTCATGAAAAAGGAAGCTGGGATGAAGGGGAAAGCTACAGCCACTTTCTTACAGAGCAAGGACTCAATGGCAAGTTGCGCATGCGCGCCGGTGTGTATCTGAAACCCGGCGCTTACACCGTTGCAACCATCCTGTATGATGCGGCTTCAGAGAGAAGAAATCTCTCGTTCTACCACATTCAAGTCAAGGGCCCCCATTCCGGCCAAGTCCCCGAACTGCTTAGCGAAGTACCTGAGATTAGCTTTCTTGGCTCGCCAGAGAACACTGGGCCTTTGGGTCCCATGCGGGTTCCGCTTCCCGTGGAGACGCAGCGCGCCATCCTATTTGATTTGATTGTCGATCTGAGCACGCGGGAAGAGAGCGGTGACAGGCTGGAACTGACTCCTCCGAACAGTGACGCGGGAAGGTCCTCACTGCCAACAACATTGCCAAACCCATTGCCCACTCCTAATAGCGAACGGTTGCCAATGCCTCCAACTCCATCGAGGGAACGACAACGAACTGGAAATTCGGCAGAACAGACATCGGAACAGTCGAGGCTGCAAGAGATCGCTAAGACGCTGGCGAAGATGGACTTTCAACCCGGGTGCACGCGGGTTACCGCGCTCGACGTGCTTCGCCTTGGTACGCTGCTTCCTCCTACTCCCGCCGGTGATGTGGACTGGCAGCAGCTAGGAAAAGAAAACTCCGTCGCCGACAAAGTTATGGTGAGCGTTGACACCCTGGGAGGCCGGAAAGAGGCCGGTAAATTTTTTCAGGAACAGATTGGACGGACAATAGCGCAGCCCCCACAATGCAACCTGAATTCCTCGAACCCGCTTCATGTTATTGCCATTCTTTCGCGTGGAATCCATTTTCCTTCCGGGAGCAAGAAGCCGAGAATCGAACCAGGATGCAATTGCAAACTCTTTTATTTCTACGAATCGGACCAAGATATTGGCGGCGTAGACGACCTGGGAAAAATGCTCGAGCCGCTGTCACCCAGGCTGCTTGAGTTCGGCAACGCAGAGACCTTTCGCGAAAGGGTTTTTGAGTTTGCGGAGGCGGTCAAAGGCATTCAATAGATCAAGATTGGTTCCGATTGAATAGGACATGGTTTTGCTCTGCTGGCATCCTTGCTCTGGCTTGAGTTGTTCAGCGACTCTGAGGCGCTGCTGCAAAGCTCGGCAAGCACACGACCGGCAAAGGCTGCCTCTACATAAAGAAGCTCGCTGATGTGGACCAACAAGTGTTGGAGGCCCTGGCCGTCAAGTCTGTCGCCGCCGTACGAGCGCGGAGCTAAGGAAGTAAGAAACATCAGCGACAGATGTCAATGCTGTGGGAGCCTTGCCGGCATTGCGGTTCTGAGCCGGATCCAGCAGGGGAAGTAAACGTCAGAATAGCCGCAAAGATAACAGAGGCGTAATGGTCGGGTGGAAAATCTTTCGTCATAAGCCGCAACCGCAGCAGAAGGTGACAACTGGCCGCTTCGAGATCGAGCGGGACGGTGAAGTCGCCTATCTTGAATACAGTTTGAGCGAACCCATTCTGGAGTTGATCCATACTGAAGTTCCTGAGAAATTGCGTGGTATGGGTCTTGCTTCCTCTCTGGCAGAAGTTGCTCTCAACTGGGCCCGTGAGAATAACCTCAAGGTAGACATTGTTTGTCCAACAGTGCAGGAATATGTAGCGAAGCACCCGGAATACTCGAACCTTGTTATGCATTGATGCGGGCGATTTGCCGGCAAAATCGGGAAATGGGTCCACCGGCATGCACTTACGCAGGCCTTAGAACTCCGTAAAAATAACCGGGTAGTTTGGCTTCAAGCCACGTTCGCACCAATCTGGAAAACAGGAATAATATTGTTGCCAGCATGGCCGTCCGCAAAATCGTCCACATTGATATGGACGCATTTTATGCTTCCGTCGAACAGCGGGATGATCCGCAACTGCGCGGCAAACCTGTCATTGTCGCCTGGCAGGGCGACCGTTCCGTGGTCTGTGCTGCTTCCTATGAAGCTAGGTCTTTCGGTGTACGCTCGGCCATGCCCGCGGTTCGCGCCGAACGCTTGTGTCCCCATGCGATTTTCGTCCCTCCCGATTTCACGCGCTATCGGGCGGTCTCGCGCGCTGTGCGCGAGATCTTGAAGCGGCACACTGACCTGGTTGAGCCGCTGTCGCTCGACGAAGCCTATCTCGACGTTACCGAAAACAAGACTGGCTTGCCCACGGCTACTCGCGTTGCCGGCGCAATCCGTGAACAAATCCGCCAGGAATTGGCTTTGACAGCCTCGGCCGGCGTGGCGCCCAACAAGTTCCTGGCAAAAATTGCCTCTGACTGGCGCAAGCCGGATGGATTGTTCGTCATCCAGCCTGGAGACGTGGAGACATTTTTAGCGCCACTGCCCGTTGGACGCCTGCCCGGTGTAGGCAAAGTGACTGGAGAGAAGCTTGAAAAACTTGGAGTACGGAGGGTGGAAGATTTGCGAGGTCTGGAACTACCGGCGCTCGAAGGGCA
>QIAW01000081.1 GCA_003225655.1 Acidobacteriota bacterium | reverse complement strand
CAGTTCGGGGGCAAGTTATCGCAAAGCAGTTTTTGAGCAAGCCGGAATGTACGACGAAGAGCTGGATGCCTGCGAAGACGTCGAATTGAATTACCGCCTTTGGCGAAAAGGCTTGCGTGCTTACATTAGCCCATGCCTCACCGTTCACTACCATGCCCGCAAGACCTTGCCGGGCCTATGGAAACAGATGATCAGGTATGGCCGCGGCAGGTGCCGCTTTATTCGAAAACATCCAGACGCGATTTCGATTCCGCAGTTGCTGCCTTCGGCATTCGCGCTTTGGCTTGCTGTTGGAACTGTTGCTTCTTTTTGGTCGCCGATGTTGCGAACCATTCTGGTTCTCAGTCTCGCGCTGTACGGCGGAATGATCCTCGCCAGTTCAGCAGCTCTGGCATTCTCCCAAGGCTGGCCCAACTTCTTTTTGGCCCCTGTCATTTATCCGACAATTCACTTTGGTTTGGGCGTTGGCATGTTGGCTGAATGGCTCGATGTGGAAAAAAAGTTACTGCGGTTTGAGCGGTCGCCGCTCGTTCAGCAAGATTCTGTCGCCGAAGCGCCGGTGTCGCAAAACTCCTCCAAGTAAACAGACTGCAATGACCTCATCCGCCCATCGCGACCAGCCGGTGTCTATGCCTCTGAATGCGCTCACTTTTGACGTGGAAGACTATTTCCACACCGAAGCCATGGCCTCAGTGGTGAACCGCAGCGACTGGGAACAGATGCCTTCGCGGGTGTGCGGCAATGTTTGGCGGCTCTTCGAAATTCTTGCCGAGCACAAAGTGCGGGCGACGTTCTTTTTTCTGGGATGGGTGGCGGAGAAGTTTCCAGAGCTCGCTCAAAATGCGGCGCGCCTTGGTCACGAAGTGGCCTGCCACAGCTATTGGCATAGGCCGGTCTTTTCATTAACGCCCTAGGAGTTTCGCGCCGATACTTTACGCGCAAAAAATGCCATCGAAGATGCGGCTGGCATAGAAGTGCGCGGTTATCGCGCGCCCAATTTCTCGATTGTGCCAGGCGTGGAGTGGGCTTTCGACATTTTGGCGGAGCTTGGATTTGCCTATGACTCCAGCGTTCATCCTATCCGCCACGGGTTTTACGGGAATCCACGTGGTTGCCGATTGCCTTATCGCACCGAGCGGGCAGGCATTCTTGAACTTCCCATCGCGACCGTAAGGATTGGCGGCAATAACCTGCCCGTCGGGGGAGGAGCATATTTTCGTCTGCTGCCGTACGGTTACAGCCGCTGGGGATTATCGCGGTTCGCGCATGATGGCCCCGCGGTCTTCTACCTCCACCCCTGGGAGATCGATTCGTTGCAGCCTCGCCTCCCAGCCGGCCTGAAGTCCAGATTGCGCCAATACAGCGGCCTCAGCAGCGTGGAGATGAAATTTGACTGCCTGCTCCGGCATTTTCGATTCTCGTCCATCGCCCAAGTGGGCTCGGGTGTTGGACCGACTTTGGTGCGGCGCGCCTATTCCGGGAGTGACAACTAATGATCGGCGCTCTGATAGCGGCGCTGGTTGTCTTTGCATTCTGCGCCATTGCCAGTCCATTTATCGGATTGATTGGCTTGCTGGCGGTCATTTTCATTCGTCCGGGCGAGATTTATCCCGATCTAGCGCCGCTGCACATCGAACGCATTGTTTCCATCGTGGTGATGTTGGCCTTCGTAGCAAGGGGAAACAAAATCCGCTTTCCAAGAGTGACTGGCACTTTTTTGTTTTTCTGGGCCACCATGTTTTGCAGTGTTCCTCTCTCCTTTTGGCCGGGCGGAGCCTTCCAGGCCAGCCTGGATTTTGGCAAAGCGGTGATTTATTACCTGCTCATCGCAAACTTGGCGATCACCAGCAGCCGATTGCGCACCATCCTGATCGCATTTTGTGCCATGACCAGTTGGTTGGCCGGGCAAGCTTTTGTGGAATATCAGCAGGGAGCTACGCGCTTCACCATGGGAATAGATCGCGCGATCGGATTGAACAACATGTCCAACGATCCCAACGCGCTGGGAATAACTCTGGTGACCACTCTGCCCTTCCTCGCGATTTTTTGTTACCGCAATGCCGGACGCATTCGCTGGCTGGCCATGCCACTGCTAGGCCTGTGCGTGTGGACCATCGTACTGACAGGATCCCGCGCCTCTTATATTACTTTGGGGCTGCTGGCCATCTTGTATGCCCTGAGCAGCAAACAGCGCGTAGCGGCGGTATTGGCAGTGGTTGTCCTGGCCGGGGCGCTGTGGGCGGTGATGCCGGCGCAATATCAGGATCGGCTGAAAACGGTGAATGACTTGGCCGAGGATGAATCCTATCAAGGCCGCGTCGCCGCCTGGCATGCTGCCTGGGATCTGTTCAAGAGCAATCCGCTTACTGGCGTCGGCGCCACCATGTTCATTGATTCCAGGGGCGCTGCCAGCGGACATTGGCTGAATGTCCACTCCTTATATTTTCAAGTATTGGCGGAACTGGGGCTTCTTGGCACTTTCGCCTTTGGCTTATTTCTCTTTTCAATCTTTCAGCAGAACCGGCGAATGCGACGCGAGCTGGAGAAGTCGCGTGACCATCCACAATGGCTCGATAGTTTCCCCCGAGCCTGCAACCTTGCCCTGATGGGTCTTCTCGTGGCTGGCTATTCCTCGCATTCTTTGTATCGAGATACTTGGTATTTGCTGGCCGGCTTTTCGACGGCCGCGATGTTTGTGTTGCGCACCGAATTCGGCCAGATTGAGTCACAACCGGTTGATCAAAATGCAGCCTCTCTCGCAGCTTACGAAACGGTAGATTATGCCAATGCGCGCAGCACGGCTTAAAGAAGAGTCCGTGCTCAACGGCACGGCAAGTAACGGCCAGCAGTGGCTTCGATTGCTGCTCTCGGACCTGGTTCGAGGCGCTGTGTTCCCCATCTACGATCGCCGGCAGGGGCTGGCCTTTTCGCGATACTTGCGGCAGCTACGCCGCTTTGAGTTTGCTCCGCTTCAAGTCGTTGAACAGATCCAGTGGGAGAGACTACATTTCGTCCTGCGCCATGCGGTTTCCAACGTACCTTACTACCGCGACCTTTTCGCAAGGCAAGGCATTCGCATCGAGGAGATTCGTAACGCCGCCAATTTTGCCAAGCTTCCGGTTCTGACCAAAACAGAGTTGCAACAGCAGGCAGGAGCGCTTCTGGCGGAAAAATCCCAGCCTCGCGAAGCCAAGAGCAACGCCACCGGCGGCTCGACGGGAACGCCGGTCCAGTTTTATCAGGACGATTCCTATTGGACATGGGCCAAGGCAGCACAGA
>QIAW01000544.1 GCA_003225655.1 Acidobacteriota bacterium | reverse complement strand
TCCTTCGCTCGCGATCATAGCAAAGCTGATATATATCCAACCGCAGTTGTCGCACGATGGGTCGCGAAAGCTCTTCTCATCTGCCCAGGTTAAGTTTCTTGACATCGTAGTTCTCCGTTGCCGCCCTTTCTTTGCCGGCTGCACAGGATCATATGTTCAGTGCCCCAGTCAGTGTTCTCGAGAAGCGGTTTGATCTGGCAAAAGGGGTTAACAAAGCCTTGCCCCGAGAAGATGTGTGACAGTTACGGGAAACATGTCTTGTTCTTACATCTCGACAGAACGCCCTGTATGCTGGGGGCGCTGCCGGTTTGATTCGCGCGTAGAAGGCTAGTATTTGAATTAGTCTACTCTCTTTTCGTTTGGTGCAGGAATGGAATATCGGAGAATCCCCTTCTGGAACAAAAACAGCCGAAGTTGCCCTGACTGATCTGTTCCCTTTGGGATACTTCTGTGACATAATTCAGTAACTCACGCGAGTGCTTCCTAACGCCCACTCCTCAGCTTTTTCATTGCGGTCTGGACACATCTACAAAGAATCACTCTGCATTGGACTTCATTATGGAAGTGAATCGGTTCCTCTGCGTCAGGTGTCAATGCTGCGACAACGCTGAGCTCATACCGCTGGTCGAACTGAAGGCGACAGAAGAGAGGCAGCAACAGTATCAGCCTCCCGTTCGGTTTGATGTGCGTTGTTACAAGTGCCAGAGTGAAGGGGAATACTCTGGTCTGGATGTCTTTTCGGCTGATATCCCGTCAAAACCAGAGAAGTTCCAGAATCATCCTGCCTTCCGTTTGGTCGTAGCTCGATAGAGCAAAGGAACGCTCCGCTAGACTCCGCATGTGCCCTTTCCTGGCTGATCTGCAGCCGAAGTCCAGGCGTTATTTGTGTTCATCGTCCAGAAACACCTTCAGTTTGCGGGAATGCGCCGGCTTGCGAAGTTTACGCAAGGCCTTGGCTTCGATCTGGCGAATACGTTCGCGGGTGAGCGCAAATACCTTGCCCACTTCTTCCAGTGTGTGTTCCGAGCCATCTTCCAGGCCAAAGCGCATCCTGACCACCCTCTCTTCCCGGGCGGTAAGGGTATGTAGAACATGCGCCGTCTTTTCCCGCAGGTCCACTTTGATGATGGCATCAGCCGGCGAAACTTCACTGCGGTTTTCGATCAGCTCGCCGAGGCTTGTATTGCCGTCCTCGCCGATCGGCGTCTCCAGTGAGATTGGCAGTTGCGCGATCTTGAGCGCTTTGCGCACTTTGGCGGCCGGAATGTCCATGTGCCGGGCAATCTCTTCTGTGGTAGGTTCGTGGCCCAGTTCCTGGACCAACTTCCGAGAGATGCGGTTCACCTTGTTCACAACCTCGTACATGTGCACCGGCAGGCGGATGGTGCGTGCCTGGTCGGCAATGGCGCGGGAAATTGATTGGCGAATCCACCAGGTGGCATAAGTCGAAAACTTGTAACCACGGCGATATTCGAACTTATCGACCGCTTTCATGACTCCCAAATTGCCTTCCTGGATCAAATCAAGGAAATGAAGCCCCCGGTTCATGTATTTCTTGGCGATGGAAACCACGAGGCGCAGGTTGGCTTCAATGAGCTCATGCTTGGCCTGATCTGCCTCTAATGTAGCCTGAATGATTTTGCGCGTTGTGTGCTGCAAGTCCCGAAAGTTCGCTCCGGCTTCGTTTTCCAGTTCTTCGAGCTCATGACGATGCTGCCGTTGCCTCTTCCGGTACTCTTTTTGCAGTTCTTCGCTGCGCGTGGCGGCAATCTTCCTTTCCAGGTTATCGATCTCATGCATCAGTGAACGCATGACGCTCGCGATGTTTGTCACCTGGTCGCTCAGACGTTTGAGCTCAAGTCGAGTAAGCCCGAGGTTGCGGATGATACGCGAGATGCAAATAATTTCCCGGCTTAGCCGATATCGGCAGCGGCGGTATTCTGGCGCTTTTTTCCTTGCCTGGATCGTAAGCAACCGTTCGGCGAGCACGCCGGCCTTTTCATAGTGCTTCTGCAGCTCGTCGGTGCGGCGGATGAAGTCTTTGGCGCGTTTCTGTAAAACCTCTTCGGTGATATCTTCCTCGTCGAAGACGACAATCTCTTTAATGGAACGTGCGCCGCGTTTTACATTATCGGCACTGGCGAGGATGTGGCGAATCACAACCGGGGAACGCGAAAGGGCCTTGATCGCGCATGACTCTCCCCGTTCGATACGTTTGGCAAGGTCCACTTCTCCCTGGCGGGTGAGCAGATCTACCAGTCCCATCTGCCGTAAGTAAATGCGCAACGGATCGTCAGTCTTATCAAGAGCGCCGGAAACCAGCTCAGGTTCGACTTCCTCGGTGGCCTGAACATCTTGCTGCCCAAACTCTCTTTCAGAAGCGGTAGACGGCAGGACCGGCTGGCGATCGAGCACGTCAATACCTTTGGTACGGATACTGGCGAAAAGTTCGTTCAGGTCTTCAGGAGACTGAAAGTCGTCTGAAATCAGGTCGTTCACCTCGTTGTTGTACTCGAGGTGGTCCTTGTCTGTTTCGGCATGGATGAATTTTTTGATGCCTTCCCCCGATCCATCGTGCTTGCGCTGGAGTCACCGTGTTCTTATTCGGAATCGATCAATGCGGACGTAATTTCATGCCATGAAAGCGGCAGGCTGGCGCTTCTTAAGTCCTTATTGACCATCAGAACCAGCGGGCCCCTTTTGAGGAAGATCATCTGCGGCTGCTTCTCCAACGAGTTCTTCGGAGCCGTCTACACCCACGGCGGTCTGCTTCTCAAGCTTGCGCTGCTGTTTGCGAGCTAGTTTTTCGATCTGTTTCTGTCTTCGGGCGCGTTCTTTCTGAAGCTTACCAAAGCTGCTGCCGGATCTGCCGGACATACATCCTCCCATATTTGAACTGGGCGGCTTACCGCCATGCGTAAGAAACGAAAGCAATCCCGAAAGAAAAAGAAGAGGCGACTGGCATACAATCGCCCCGAAAGCTAACGATTAGAGCGGCTGCACATTCTCGGCCTGGAGTCCTTTGGGACCCTTGACGACGTTGAATTGAACGGACTGCCCTTCCTGCAGGCTGCGAAAACCGCTACTCTGGATGGCCGTATGATGAACGAAAACATCTTCACCACTCTGGCGGCTGATAAAGCCAAATCCTTTTGAATCGTTAAACCACTTGACGGTACCTTGTTCCATGTTGTTTTTTTCCTTTTAATTCGATTTACGTTGAAAATGAGTCGGAGGATACTGCAGGGCAGGGGACTGGTGATCAGACGAGAACTGCTCACAACCAATTCGATTTTGACGTGCTTTGATGATAGCACAGTGGTCCCATGGGAGATTTCAAAACTAAGGTCAATTCATGCGTAAGCCAGAGCTAATTGTATTGAGTTTCAGTGTGGGAACCAGTATAGTGCGAACAGCTACTTCCCCGGAGACACGGTTCCCATCAGTCGGGCCTTCGTCGATACAGCCTATTTGCATTGCGAGGTGCCGGCATGCGTTCTGGATTGGTCTTTACAGCTTCCACGAAAGTCCCTAACCGTTTTCTTCTTTGCCGCATTGTAGCGGCCTCTATTAATCATCTACATCGTCCCGGCGCTTCCATGCCTGCGACCATTAATGACTCACTCAATGCAGTGAATGACAAATCTCTTGCGGTTGCGAAAAGGGAAAATTGAAAAAATATTGATTGCCAAATCACAAACCAGTTCGGCAACCCGCAGCAGGATTTTGCTAATCGACAATAGCCCACGTGGAAAGCAGATCCGGGCCATTATGCTGCATACCCATGGATATGACGTGGAGTTGATTGCTAATCTGGAAGAGGCATACCTTTTCTGCCGAACAGAGCAGCCCGATTTGGTGCTTCTGGTTTTGGGCCGCCAACGTGGCGCTGAATTACAACTTTGGAACCGGATCAAACGCTGCAATCCATTGCAGCGGATCGCTTTCTTAATTAATAATTCCTTGCATCACAACCCCGTCTTCACTCTGAGCGGATCAATTCCAAAGCCGGATGGCTTAGGAGAGGATGACGCCGGAGATTTCGTGGAAGGGGTTCGGACTTTTTTAGTAGCTTGAGGCCTGCCTCGAAGTTGCGTGACTGGCAGAGTGTTCTTCACCTTCGCCGGACAAACATGACTTCGGCATATTTTTCACCTCTCATTGACTGGATAGTGGTTTGGAGGTAACAATGCCCTGGAGCGGAAGTGTAGCTATCCCCTTTACCGTATCATCTGTTTACTTGCATGCGCCAAAAGTCTCAGGCGTTTATGCCATATTTAGCGATAAAAGTTGGATCTGCTTTGACGAGAGCGACGATATCTATGAGTCCTTAATGGAGCACATTTGGAAGAGAGCTTCCTGGACTAGAAATCCTGGGCCTAAATATTTTGCCTTTGAGCCGCTCACCGGTACCGCACGAGGGCTTCGAAAACAAACCCTCAATGCGGAATATTCACCGGCATTTGTCTCTCATGACGCCGTGCCTGTTTAGGCAAAAACCTCGCCCGGCAGTGCTCTCAGCGTGCGGCCGGCCAGGGTATCTCGCCTTGCAGGCGCCTGCCGGCTAGTCGCCTCGGCTTCCTTAGAGCTGATCTGCTTGCGCTCGATGCGCAGCTTCAGGGCCCGCTCGATCTGGCGGAGTTCAGAAACCTCAGCGCCCGAAACCAACGTCGAAGCCAGCCCCCGTGCCCCGGCGCGGCCGGTGCGGCCCACGCGATGAATAAAATCTTCAGGCAGGGTTGGCAAGTCATAGTTGATCACATGGGCCACATCGCGCACGTGAATTCCGCGCGAGGCCACGTCGGTTGCGACCAGCACTTTGAAACGGCCTTCGTCAAAGCCATGGAGTGCGCCGTTGCGCTGCGATTGCGAGCGGTCGCCGTGAATCATGGCTGCGGAAAAACCATCACGTAACAGGTCTTTCGCCAGGCGCTCGGTGCCGCGTTTGGTGCGGGCAAACACCAGGCTGCGTCCTTTTTCCTGATAGAGAAGGTGGCGAAGAACATTGCGCTTCTCGGCCAGGGCTACCTCAAAAGCCTGCAATTCCACATTCTCAGCCGGCTTCAGAATTGACCCCAACGCGATCCGGATTGGGTTGCGCATATATTGATGCACCAGTCCGGCCACCGACGCTTCCAGCGTCGCCGAGAAGCACAGGGTCTGGCGTTTTACCGGCAGGATTGCTGCGATACGCCGGATAGCAGGCAGGAATCCCATGTCGAGCATGCGGTCGGCTTCGTCGAGAACCAGGATTCTAATGTGCCGCAGGTCTGCAAGTTTGCGGCTGAGAAGGTCCTCAAGCCGTCCCGGGGTTGCGACGATCATCCGCGTTCCCGAACGCAAAGCTTGAATCTGGGATTTTTCCGATACCCCGCCAATCACCAGCGCCGCTGGCGTAGGCGTCTTGCCCCGCAACTTCTCGTATTGTGTATGGATCTGCAGGGCCAGTTCCCGCGTGGGAACAAGTACCAGCACTTCGGTATTGCGTGAATCGCTGCCCAACAATGTTTCAATTGCAGGGATAAGGAAAGCGAGCGTTTTGCCGGTTCCCGTCTGCGCCGTGGCAAGAACGTCTTTGCCTTGGAGCGCATGCGGAATGGCCTCCGCCTGAATCGGTGTAGGTGTTGTGAACTGTGCTGCCGCCAGCCTCTGCTGCAAACCAGCAGAGAGGGGCATTTCTGTAAATCGTGTCATTTCGAA
>QIAW01000542.1 GCA_003225655.1 Acidobacteriota bacterium | reverse complement strand
AACGCACCGACTGGCCAAAATACTCGCTCAGCTTGCTATCCAGCGACTTGAGGTCTTCGGCAGCGAAAGTTGCCCCGGGGACATAACGGATCATGAATTGCGCCGGTGTTTCCTGCACGATCTGGATCTTCTTGATTCCCGGGCAAACCTTGATCACGCGATTCTGCAATGAGATGCCCGGCACGATGTTGCCATCGGGAAGAACGAAATTGTCCGCAGTCCGGCCGGATACCTTGCCCAGCACGGCGTATCCTCTGCCGCAGGCACAGCCCGGTTCAGCCGGAATGGCGCAATCGTTAATACGGTAACGGATCAGCGGCATGCCGTCATTAAGCAGATCGGTCACCACCAATTCGCAGAGACCATCAACCTCGGCCCCTGGCACCGGCACAAATTCCACATAGGCAGCGGCGGGATTGAGGTGCAGGTTCCCATGCTCGCAATCCGCGGCTATCATGCCGAACTCGCGGCTGCCGTACATCTCGAAAGCCGGACAGCCAAGGGTTTGTTCGATCAGCTGGCGCTGATCTGTTGACAGTGGCTCGGCGGTGCAAATCACACTGGCCGGCCGATGAAACGGCTTACCCGTATCGCGCAGGAATTCGCAAAGCAACGCAAGCGGCGTGGGATAGGCGTAGATGACCCGCGGCCGAAAGCGATTTAGCTGTTCGCGGTACGAACTCAATACCTGCTCGTTGAAGAGGGAGGTCGGAGCCCACATCCGGCGCATAACAAAGCGGTCGTAGGCACGCCAGCGCCAGCTTGGGTTCTTGGCAAAGTCCACAGCCGCGCCCCAGAGATACAGCACTTTGTCTCCGGGAAACATTCCCGCCCAGTTGTTGAAGCGCATGTGAACCGCAGCCTTTTTTCGCAGCGCGGGAACCGAGCGCAGCAGGGGGACGGGTACATCCGTAGTCCCGCCGGTAGCGGCGGGAAGCAAATCTTCCCGGCGGTAGCGGCGAGACCAAAGATCATCGAGGTGGTTGCGGATATCATCTCGCGTTAGCAGCGGTATCCCCTGCAAATGCGCAGGAGATTGGATATCGCCAGGCCGTACTCCCGCTTCATCGAGGCGACGACGATAAAACGGAACCGAATCGTAAGCAGATTGGATGACTTGCCGCAGCGCGCTCCACTGTTGCCCGGCATTCTCGTCCAAAGACTGCGATTCTCGTCGCCGATGGTCGGCGACAAGCCCTTGCATTCCGCGATAGGCCTTTGGTTCTGCCAGCGGATACACCACCCGGCTATACAAAGCGTTGAGGAGAGTTGCCCTGCGCATCTTCCGCATCTCAGGCCTCGAACCTCAACACGCTCTCTCGATGATCTCCATCAAAATTCCATTGCACCGGAACCGAGGACATAGTGAATCGGTGCTTGCCGCTGGCCGTCCTCTCAAGCTGGTGGACAATTTGTATGTCGCAGGTCACTCCCGCGCCTAGAGCACTTTCGATCCGCTGCCGTAGACTCGATAGATTGCA
>QIAW01000079.1:2655-3976 GCA_003225655.1 Acidobacteriota bacterium | reverse complement strand
TCATGCGCGTGCGGTTGCGGTATCCCCAGGGCGGAGAGGGATGCAGGTGAATCTCGCCTTCCCACTTTATTTTCGCCGTGCGCTCCAGGGTCTCGCTTAGAATCTGGCGCTTGATGGCAAGCTGATTTGGATAATCGGCGTGCTGATAGTGGCATCCGCCGCAGCGTTGAAAATATGGGCAGAGCGGGGCGATGCGCTGGGACGATGGTGAGAGAACCTTTTCCAAGGCCGCGCGAATGAATCCCGTCTTTTCTTCGATGGGATGGGCTTCGACCTGCTCACCAGGAAGAACAAAGGGGACAAAAACAGCCTTGCCGCGCGGCGGCTTGCCCTGAGTTTCGCCGGCTTGCGTTTCGCCCGGATCGCTCAGCCGCGCCAGCCCGTCGCCGCCGTAGATCAGCTTTTCAATGTTCAACTGCACGCAGACAGATTACACGACGACACCGGCCTTGTAGAGACGCAGCATGCTACGTCTCTGCCAAACATTACATATAGAACAGGCTCAAGCGCGGCAGCTCATAGCGGTCGAGCAATCGTTTATGGACGTACTGCTTGCGCAACTGCTCCATCTGGCTGCCGCTCATCTTGCCGCGATAAGGGGCCATCTCGCGGTCAACCTCCGTGCGCACGTTCAGTAAGTCCTCTTCCGACTGCGCGGCGGTGAGGGAGGCGAAGATTTTTTCTTCGAGTACGGTAAGCCTTTGCTCCAGCTCTTCGAGCCGCAGCTTTGCAGGTGAATCGGGAGCCAGGCTTACAAGCGAACCAACCATCTGCTCGAGGGAATCGGCCGCTTGCGCCGCCGCCGGTTGTGCCAGTGCGGGAAGGGCGGGCGCGCGCTGCCGCAGAGTTTCGGCATTGTGCTGGAGAAAGGCCGTGATCTGGGCGGCGGTGAATTTTTCATCCTGCTTTTTGCCGGTTGCAGCCGACGCGCCCACCGCGGCCTCTTTCATCTCTTCCGCCGCTGCGAGCACCGCCTGCGCGCAGTAGGCCAGACTGTTCACCTTGCGCGTCTTCGAAGGACGCTTATCATAGCGGTCAAAAGCTTCATCAATGCCTCGCAGCACGGCCTCAAGGGGCACGCCGGCGTCTTTCCAGGTCTCGATCAGCGCCCAATCTAAAGTCGAGAGCAGCAGAATGCTGCCGCGGCGGCGCTGAAAGTGCTCCTCGATTTCGGTGAAGTAGCTGAAGTAGTTTTCCACAGTGTGGTTCTTACGGCGGCACGGCACGGCTGAAGCCGTGCCTCTTCAAAACCCATTGGCAGAAGCTTCTATGTAGAATTCCTCCGCGATTTAACCGGCGCCTGGGTGTTGCGCTCGTAGAC
>QIAW01000079.1:0-2592 GCA_003225655.1 Acidobacteriota bacterium | reverse complement strand
TTCCGCCGCTGCGAGCACCGCCTGCGCGCAGTAGGCCAGACTGTTCACCTTGCGCGTCTTCCAAGGACGCTTATCATAGCGGTCAAAGGCTTCATCAATTCCCCACGATACGGCCTCGAGAGGCACGCCGGCGTCTTTCCAGGTCTCGATCAGCGCCCAATCTAAAGTCGAGAGCAGCAGAATACTGCCGCGACGGCGCTGAAAGTGCTCCTCGATTTCGGTGAAGTAGCTGAAGTAGTTTTCCACGGTGTGGTTCTTACGGCGGCACGGCACGGCTGAAGCCGTGCCTCTTCAAAACCCATTGGCAGAAGCTTCTATGTAGAATTCCTCCGCGATTTAACCGGCGCCTGGGTGTTGCGCTCGTAGACAATGCGCAGGCCCTCGAGAGTGAGCAGGTCGTCGACCGCGCTGATGTACTTGGAGCTGGCGCCGAACAACCCGGCAAGCCCGCCGGTGGCCACGATCTTGGTGCCTGTGCCCAGTTCGGCGATCAGGCGCTCGAGGATGCCATCCACGAGTCCGAGATAACCGTAAAAGAGGCCCGATTGCATACTGCCCACGGTGGTGGTGCCGATCACCTGCGCGGGTTTGCGGATATCCACGCGCTGCAGGCGGGCGGTGCGCTGGAAGAGCGCTTCGGCTGAGATGCCGATGCCGGGCGTAATCACTCCGCCCAGATATTCGCCTTTGGCGGAGATCACGTCGAAGGTGGTGGCGGTGCCGAAATCGACTACTACGCACGGCCCGCCGAATTTTTCAAAGGCAGCCACACCGTTGACGATGCGGTCAGCGCCGACTTCAGCCGGGTTCTCGTAGCGTACCGGCATTCCCGTTTTGACACCCGGCTCGACAAAGAGCGGCGTGGTCTCAAAATATTTTTCGCATACCTGGCGCAACGTGGAATCAAGCGGCGGAACGACGGAAGAAATGATGATGCCGCGCACGGTGGCGGCTTCCATGTGTTCCATGGCAAAAAGGTTGCGGAAGAGTACGCCGTATTCATCCACAGTCTGGTTGCGCACCGTGGTCACGCGCCAGTGCGCACGCAGCCGGTCGTGTTTGCCGGCGGGGGCGCCGGGCGAACGCTCATAGACTCCAAGAACCGTGTTGGTATTGCCGACATCGAGAACGAGAAGCATGTGACCTATACGTTATCAAATCTTTGTCGAATGTTTGGCAGAGGCACGGCTTCATCGGCACAATAGGGATTCCTCCACTTCGCTCCGCTACGTGCCGGAATGACAAGAACTCAACTTTTTCAACCCGTCAGAGACGTAGCAAGCTACGTCTCTACAGAAGCTTTTGTCGTTACTATCAGACACTGAATCAGCGCAAATCACTACACCGCCCTGACGCTTCCCGACAGCACTGTGCGCATGCCTTCTGCGGTGTGTACCCGCAGGAAGCCGCGATCATCCAAGCCGGCGCTAATGCCTTCGTAGCCGCCCTCTTCGCCCACGACAACGCGTTTTCCCCGAACATAGGAGGAATGCTGCTCGAAGCGGGCTAGCAAAGCGGGCTGCCCTTGTTGCACCAGGCTGCGGTACTCGCGGTCAAAAAATTGTAGCAGAGCCGCTGCCAGCGCCGTGGCATCGACGCGCGCGGCATCTGCAGGAAAGCCTTGTGTATGAGCGCGTTTGCGGCAGGCTGGTGTGGTTGAGATTGATTCCAAAACCCACCACGACCGCGCCGCCATTGCCGGAGTTCATCTCGGTGAGAATGCCGCCGGTTTTCTTGTTGTGAAGCAGCAAGTCATTAGGCCAGCGCACATCGCAGTGCGCTCCAGCTACCTGGAAGATGGCCTGAGCGGCGGCTATTCCCGCAGCTAGCGTAATGCCCAGCAGTTCATCGGGTGATAAAGAGGGGCGCAGCAGCACGGAGAGATAAAGTCCGACTCCGGGGGACGAGTGCCAGGTGTGCCCGGCGCGTCCGCGTCCGGCAGTTTGCTCGTCGGCGAGATAGACTGTGCCCTCGGGCAGGCCGGCGCCAGAAGCGTCGTTTAAACCGGAGCCTACCGGCAGCCCTGCGTCCGCCAACAGCGCGGAGTTAGTGGAATCGATGGACGCGAAACGATATACATGCCCGGCGAAGATAGTGGCTTCGAGCAGCTTGCCGAGAGCTGCATCCGCTACCGCGCGTTCACGATAAAGAATCGCCACGCGACCAGCATAAACGAAGCAGGCAGATGCAGCACAGCGCATCGCAATCCCGCCCTCATCTGCTCACTATCGGACCGGGGTATCCTGATTTTGCGGTTTTTGTGTTGGTGCTACTGCAGTTGCCGGCTTGGCCAGCGGCCGCGCTGCCTCTACCGTCAGATTGATCTTCACGTCATCACCCACCATGGGGCCGGCTTCGATCATCTTGTTAAACGTCAGGTGGTAATCCTGGCGATTGATCTGGGTGCTGGCTTCGGCGGCCATGCGCTCGCCACCAAAGGCCTTGATTTTTCCGTTAATGGTAAAGGGCAGCTCGATTTCTTTGGAGACATCTTTGATGGTCAGCGTGCCCACGGCGACCACGCCGTTCGCCGTCTTCTTGACCTGCTTGCTCTCAAAGGTGATGGTGGGATACTTGGCGGTATCGAGGAAG
>QIAW01000541.1:1124-2425 GCA_003225655.1 Acidobacteriota bacterium | reverse complement strand
TCCATCAGCAACAGCGCGACCGCGCCGCCACCGCTGCCGCGGTTGCCATCTCGGGCGCGCGCGCTGCCTCATCTTTCATGCCCACTCGGCCTACGGAATTGCCTCAGCCCCAGCGAACCACCCCGGAAGCCGGAGTTCAAAGCCAGAGTCCAGGCCAGCCCTCAAGCCAACTCAATGTCCCGGCCAAAAACACGTTTGCCCCGGCTCTGCAGCGTACGCCGTCAGCTCCCGCCCGGGAGACCCCGTCGCTGGACCAGGTGAAGAGCAACGTCACCAGCAGCTTTCCGCAGGATGATCTGGACGTGCCGGCCTTTATCCGCAAGCGCGGCGACCAGTAGCTTGTGTGGCACAGGCCGTCCCCGGCTGTGAGCCGTAGAGCCGCGGCCCCCGCTTTCGGCTGCGGCATCTGGCCACACGCTTTCAATATCTTTTGTGGCCATTGGCCCAGCTTGGAGCCTGGACTTGCTTCCAGCAACTCTGCCGCGCTCCGCCTCATCCAACTGTATGGATTGTGAGTTGCTGCCTTATGGTCTCAGTGGTTTTTCCTATTGAATTCCTTCCGGCAACTCTCGTACTATCGGCACATCCCCCGAGAAACTCCGGAGATATTCGGCCCTTGGGCTGGGCAGTCCAAAGAGCTGGAACTAGGTGTAGGGTCTGTTCATGAAAAAGGTTTTGCGCGCCACACAATTTTCTCTTGCGTTTATCCTGGCGGTCCTGATCGTGCTTCCGGCGGCGCTTGCCACGCCGGCGACCATCACATCCGCGGCCAAGCCGAAATCCCACATTGCCGAAAATTCCAGCGCGCAAAAACGCATGAGCCGCGTGCACCACAGGCGCCATCGCCGTCACTACTACGAGCGTTTCTATACCAGCTCTTTTGCCGATGACGTGACCGCAGGCGACGTCACTGCGGGTGAGGATGCGGCCGTACGCGCCGCGGCCATCGATGCTCTCGGCACCATGAACGGCTCGGTCGTAGCCATTGACCCAGCCTCAGGACGCATTCTCGCCATGGTGAACCAGAAGCTCGCCCTTTCGGAAGGAGCGCAGCCTTGCTCTACCTTCAAGGTTGCAGTCGCGCTCGCGGGGCTGAAAGAAAGCCTGATCACTAAAGACATGGAGCTCAAGCTCGGACGCCGCTCGCACATGAACCTGACCGATGCTTTGGCGCACTCTAATAACGCTTATTTTGAGGCCCTGGGACGCAAACTTGGCTTCGTCCGCGTCAGCCGCTACGCTCACATGTTTGGCATGGGCGAACTGGCCGGCTATGACATCGAAGGCGAGCACCTGGGACA
>QIAW01000541.1:0-1114 GCA_003225655.1 Acidobacteriota bacterium | reverse complement strand
GCGGCGTAGGAAAGCTGTGCTCCTACGGCGAGAGCATCTCGATGACCCCTCTGCAGCTTGGGGCCATGATGGTTGCCGTGGCCAATGGCGGCACACTGTACTACCTGCAACATCCGCAATCTGCCGACGAGGTTGCTGGCTTTGTTCCCCGGGTAAAGCGCCAGCTCGATATTGCTCCGCTTATTCCTGATGTTTCCGAAGGCATGGCGGGCGCAGTTGAATACGGCACCGCCCGCAGCGTGCGCTATAACTTCGACGCGGCCGAGATTCTGGGTAAAACCGGGACCTGCTCCAAAGATGGCACCCGCTTCGGCTGGTTCGCTTCCTTTGCCAACACCGATCATGGAAAAATTGTGGTTGTGGTCTTCCTGCGCGGCGGGCGTCCCACCTTCGGCCCTAAAGCCGCCGAAATTGCCGGGCGTATGTACCACAATCTCTATAGCAGCAACTTCTTTGCCGATAAACCCGTAGCTCCGCGCCAGCCGGCGACCGGAGTGGCGGCGGGAATATCGCAATAAAAACAGCAGTTAGTAATTAGCACTTGGCATTTGGCCATTAAGATGTCTTATCCGCGGATGCGTTCAGCCTCGACTTTTGTAATTAACGCAGTCAGCATTCGCCGTAATTCCAGCAAAGCCCTATAAAGTTCCTGGTATTGGGATCGCTTGATAAATTTCAAATCATTTGCAAGCAGGAGATGATAGTCAAGTTCACTTGCCGAACCCACAGCGATCTGAAGAAAACGATGAAACTCGCCATTGCCTCGCCTTCCACTCCTTCCGCAATGTTGGCCGCAATCGCGGCACTGCATCGCCGAATCTGACTCGTAAGGCCATAGAGTTCCTCTTTCGGAAAACTGACGGTCTCTGTATAAACTTTGAGGGTCAATTCGTGAGCTTTCAGCCAAACCCTTAAATCTCTGAAGCCCTTCAAAGATCCTCCCTCTTTATTTGGCTAAATGCCAAGTGCCAAATGCTAACTGCTTCTTCAAAATTTCGTCGCTTCCGTAAAATTAAAATCTTTTACTTTCATCGCAGGCACGACCATGTCAAACGATTCTTCCCCGCTGGCGCGCACCGGAACGCTCAGCGCTTCTACCTTGCTCAACAGCTCC
>QIAW01000539.1:2602-3933 GCA_003225655.1 Acidobacteriota bacterium | reverse complement strand
GCAACATGATTGTACGACAACAGACCGTCGCACCTGGTGGTCCAGCAGCGCATCCAACAACGATCGCTCAGGGTCGCCCTGGTATGTACCGGCCAGCCCGTCCTGGTCCGCGCCCTGGAATGATGAGAACGCCAGGCAGGCGAACCTATCGTCCAGGTATGTACCGACCAGGCCAACCCGGAATGCGTCCCGGAATGAGAGTGCCGGGTCGACCGGGTGTCCGCCCAGGTATGAGAGCGCCGGTGGGGATGAGGGTTCCAGGTGGGCCAACTCGTATGCGTTCACCTATCGCTGGGCGGCCAGTATCCCGTCCGCGTCCTACCACCCCGAGTAGACCAGCTGCCCGTCCACAACATGGCATGCCAGGTAGAACAGTTCCTGGCCCACGCAGTCACGTGAGGGCTTGAAACGAAGGAAGAGTGAGGTCTCAACATGGCACTTTTTGAGGCACCGATCGCTCACGAAGCGGTGCATTACAGTAATCCAGAAAGTCATTACAGCAACCCTGAATTTGAATATGAGTATGAAGATGAAAGCCGTCCCTACAGTAATCCGGAACTGGAGTACGAAGGCTTGCTAGGCAATATCATCAGCGGCATAGGCGGGCTCTTTGGTGGCGGCGAGGTTGGACACGAATTTGAGGAGGAATACGAGCATGAAAGCCATCCCTACAGCACCCCTGAACTGGAATACGAGGGGCTGTTAGGCAATATCATCAGCGGCATAGGCGGGCTCTTTGGCGGCGGTGAGGTCGGTCACGAGTTTGAGTACGAAGACGAAGCCACGGAAGAGGAATTTGAGGGACTGCTCGGCAACATCCTCGGCGGTATCGGCAGCCTCCTTGGCGGCGGTGAAATCGGCCACGAGTTTGAGGATGAGTACGAAGCCGACCTCTTCTTCAAAAGAATTGGCCGGGCTATCAGGAAAGTCGGCCGCGTAGTGGCTCCGATCGCCAAGCGACTTGCACCTATCGCCACGAAAGCCCTCGTAGGCATGATTCCTGGTGTGGGAGCGATAGCTGCTCCACTTGCCGGGCGACTCGTCGGTTCGCTGGTGAGCGAAGCCGAGATGGAAGTGGCGGAGATGGAGAATCACTTCGTCAATACCTTTGCCGAGACAGGCGAGGCGGAACACCCGGAAGTACACGAAGCGCTACTCTCGGAGCTGCTGGCTGCCAATGCTGTTGGCGCCCAGACTGAGGCCGAAGCGGAAGCTGAAATTGGCGCGACCATTCCTCTGACCATCAGAGTAATGCGTGCAGGCCGCAGTGTGCTCCCTGTTACGCCAGCTCTCGTCCAGGCGAATGTGCGGCTGGTCAAGACCCTGCGACG
>QIAW01000539.1:0-2402 GCA_003225655.1 Acidobacteriota bacterium | reverse complement strand
AAGACCCTGCGACGTCAAGGACAGGGTGGTCGCGAACTCATGCGGCTTCTCCCAACGATCAATCGCCTCGCTGTCGCAATCCTGAATCGGGCGGCGCGTTTACAGAGGCTGACCTCTCCATTGGCGGTGAGAGCTATGGCTGTCGCTACCAACCGTGTGATGAGCAATCCACGCACAGTGCGCAAAGCGGTTCAGCGCAATATGGCACTGCGCGTTCGCGCGCAGGCAGCGAAGCCACGTGGCAGGCTACCTCTGCGTCCCTCGCCACGTAGACGACAGGTGCGAGTGTAACCGATACACAGTTCAATCAAAGTAGGGAAGCAACCATCATGGCAACGTCAGGAGCCACAAATCATCATACGCGCAACGGACAGCAACCTGAAGATCGCGGCGACTGGGATAATGACCTCGCTCAAATCCTGGCCGCTATCGAAGGTTCGCCCACAGCTGGTCGACCTCGCCCTGCTCGTCCTGCAACACGTTCGGGTGGACCAGGCCCATCAACTGCCCAGGCTACACCGAGCGCAGTACCAGGAACGGGGGGAGGAGCGCCGACTCCTGGTGAGCAGCGCCTGCTCGACAACTGGTTGACCATCCAAGGCATTAACCTGGAACGCCATGCAGGCTCGCTACGCCCATTCACCAAAGATGAGTTCGGGAGCGGGCCTGCGGCGCCGAGCGAGGCGCACATCAAGGCCGTCAACCGCTTTATCGATAGCCTGCGTGTCAAACTGGATGAAATGATGCGCTGGGTTGGAGCCGCTGCCAGCGCTGCGAAACGCGAACCAGGGAGTGAGCGCCTGCGCGTTCTCCTGGAGCGTAAAGAGGTTGCCAGTAACCGCGTGCTCTATGTCGAAGGCATCTGGGATTTCTACTTCGACCTCTTTGTCCAGCGTCTTTCAAGCTTTAGTGAGCGGCTGCTCTCGGTTGATCGGATCTGTGCCAACTGCTACGAAGACCTCTATGTTGGCATCGGTGCAGCACAACCAACGCCCAGCTTGTTGCCTTTCAGCTATGCCAATAGTGGTTTTTCGCCGGCAACCTACCGGCGTGGAGTGCCGCTACCAAGGCTGAGCTACAATAAAAATCTCTTTCCGCTGATTATGTTGCCGCAGCACCGCCTGGATAATGTCTGGGCTTTGTCCAGCGTTCTGCACGAGGTGTCACATAATCTGCAAGCAGACCTGGGCTTGTGGGATGAGATGCCCGGTCACATCTACAAGCGTTTGACTGAGGAAGGGCGTATCGCTCCCAGGGTAGCACGGGTGTGGGCGCGCTGGCATAAAGAAATGATGGCCGATATGTTCGCGCTCCTGCTGGGTGGTCCTGCCGCCGTCGAATCGCTGATGGACGTGGTTGGGCGCGCTCCGGCCAGTACGGTGAAGTTCAATCCAATGGGCGTTCACCCCACCCCCTACCTGCGCGTGCTGATCAGCCTGATTTTGCTGCGTAGGATGGGCTTTGAGAAGATGGCTGCTGATTTACGACGTGTCTGGCTGCGCCTTTATCCACGTCTAACACCAGCAGACATTCCTCCGCCCATCATGGAAACGTTCCAGAGGGCAAGTGAACTGGCGGTGGATACTATGGCCTTCCAGCCCTACCGGCAGTTCGCCAACAAGAGCTTGGCCCAGGTGCTCAAGTTCGGCCCAAAGGAAATGACGATCATTGAGCAAGCCGGGCGACAATTGGCAGCCGGCCAGGAAATGGGTGCCGTACCGGCCCGTTTCATGATCGGCGCCGCCCGTTTCGCCCTTGATAATCGCCTGGCCTCGCCACAAGCGATTACCGACAATTTTTACCGCACATTAGGGAGGCGATGAGATATGACAGTTACAACAGGAGTTGATGTAAAAGGGAGTCTCGATCTGCTGAAGAAGGCGGTCAGCGCTGTCTCCAAGGCTAATAAGGATTGGTTAGCAGCAGTGGAAACATTTCTTGAGGGAGTGGACACCGCTAAAAATGTAGACCCGGCACAAAAAAATGCAGATTTTATATCACTTGAACAAGCTGTGAGAATGTACCTGGACGAAGTGAGCTTCATACAAATCGCTGATAATAAACTTGAAGCACGAATATCCAGGGCACCAGCAACCGCTGAAGGCCTGAGTGCAGCCATAAAACAGGCAGAAGCCTACCACGTGGTAACATTTGAAGCCTTTGCAGTCTTACAGGAAATAACTGCTAACAAGATATTCAAATTTCCCGCTGACGTGAAGGCCGATTTGCAGGCGAAATTCTCCACCGCTCGGACCGCACGTTATGGCAGTTCAGGGACAGGTGCAGGAGACAATGGCAAAACCCAGAGCGTGAGCACAATACCAGATGGTTTAGTCCCATTGATTAACTGGTTGCAAAGCCAACAAGGTGCAGTCTCATCCGCCAATGAGCCAGAAGGGACT
>QIAW01000538.1:3126-7901 GCA_003225655.1 Acidobacteriota bacterium | reverse complement strand
CCTTGTTTGTCGCCTGGTATCTCACTGCCCTGCTTGGACTGGGTGGGACGACTCCAGTGGCAAAATTTCTGCTGGGCCGCGCCTTCCAAGTGTTGACCTTCGAGCGCTTCACCTTCTGGGCCACTCTGATGGCGCTTCCTATTGTGGCCGCGGTGGCCGAAGAACTGGTCGCGCGCTACAAAATGAAAGCTGCGGTGCCTTTGTGGATTGCGGTCGTGGCAACATTTTCCATGTCGGTGGCATGGACGGCCTTCCGTCCCATCAACGGCTCGCCCTTCCGGGTGGATGAAGTCATCAACTTCCTCAACCGCGACGAACACGCCAAGTTCCGCTATCTCACGCTGGGCTTCGGATACAACTTTTCCAAGGTCGCAGCCGCAGTCAAAGCTCAGAGCATTGATGGCGATTACAACTCCGCCCGCCTTCTGCCCGAGTTGACCGCCTACGGCTCCGGCCAGCTTTACAACTCCAAATACTATGGCGCCGCGGGGATGGAATCGCTGCGCTCAGTGCTGAAGCACGCGAATCAATACGGGTTGTAATACGTTTTTGTTCGCGATCGTTTCTACGAGCCGCTGCTGGCCTTCGCCGGATGGCGCCAGGTAGAAATCTATGACGGCGGCAACGTAACTCTGTGGAGCAAAGAAGATATTCCGCCGGCGCACCCAATCGAATCGCACATGGCCCCTGCCACGTGGGAGGGCCTGGAATGGGGCACGCTGCCGGTCGGTAGCAGCTTGCTCGCGCTGGTGCTGGTCATGCTGCTGCCCGAGCGCCGGCGTCTGGCAGAGACTGTTGAATTTCCAGCTCCCGCTGAAACAGCACCTGCATTCCGGGAGGCCAACTGATGAGCCGCGTATTTCCCGTTGTACTGATTATTCTCACCGTCGTGCTGGTGGCCTTTGCCACCATCAGCCCGGGCCACCTGACTTCGGCCACCTCGCCCGACCAGGCCGTACGTTCGCTCTTGGAAAGAGTCAAGGGCCGCGATTTCAAGCAGGCGTTCTCTTACATCTCTGCGGCGAGCAACATTGATGAGGGCGCTTTCTATCAAGATGTAAACGGAAGCGAGGGCAGCTTGCGCACCTACTCCAGCCTGCAGGACGTGGATACCAAGGTCCTGAAAGAGAGCGATACCGAGGGCACAGTCCGCGCTGACCTGGTGTGGTCTTCTGCCGTGGGCGCAATCTATGAGACCCGCGACCTGCACGTGGTCAAGGAAGACAGCGGATGGAAGGTGCTTTGGCCGCAGGAAAAACAGGCGAACCTTCCGCCCCAGGTGATTCCCGTCAATTACCTGCGTTGGGACATCGTTCACCGCGGCGCCGATGAAGACTGGGGCGCGCAAAACGTGGAGCCGCCGCGTGTGCGCATCATCTCCATGAACGCGATTGAGCGCGACGGTAACGTCATCATCCTGGGCGAGATTGAAAATGAAGACACAGTGCCGGGATTCGTTGCGGTCAACGCCACCCTGCTGGGCAAAGATGGCGGCGACCTCGGTCAAGAGAGCAGCTTCGACAAAATGTCGCACACGCTACTGCCCAAAGAGGTTTCTCCCTTCCGCATCGATTTTCCCAAAATGAAACTGGCTTCGGTGAAGAGCGTGCGCATGCAACCCAATGCCATGCTGGTGCCGGCTTCGGCTGATCCGGTGATTGCCGTGCAGCATCAGCGCATGGAGACCGATGCCCGCGGCCACCACGTCCTGAAGGGCGAGCTGCTCAATGAGAGCGGTCAAACGGTGAATATTCCGCACGTGCTGGCGACCTACTATGACACCGCCGGCCGCGTGGTATGGGTCTCGGATGCTTACTCGGACCGCGCCCTGCTGCCCCAGGTTCCCGTGCCCTTTGCCGTGGACGTGCGCGATGTCCTGGCCGAGATCGTTCATAACTATCGCGTCACCGTCAACAATTACACCCTGGATCGGGACCGATAGACAAGGTAGACAGAACAGTTATCAGCCATGAGTAAACTCGGTTACATTCTCCTCGCGCTGGCCACTTGCTTGTTTGCCTCTTACGTGGCGCATGCCGGAGAGCTGAACATTCCCAATCAACTTTCCTCCGGACAGGGATTTTCAATTCCCACCAGCGGCACAGGTACAGCGACCTTCTATCTGATCGGTCCTGCCGGCGTGATCAAGCGCGCGGTACACCTGGGTGATGCGGTGAATGTTGCCGGCGAGGAAACCCGCGCAGCCGGACGTTATGTCGCGGTGTTGCGCTCCGGCGATTCTAACGACACCAAGGTCTTCTTTGTGACGCCGGGAAGACCCGCAGCCCTGAATTTTCTGGCGCGCCCTTCGCGCGTGCCCACGGCAAAACCAGATGCAATCAGCGGCGTGGCCTTCGTCTTTGACGGATACAAGAACCTGATGCTCGAGTCCGTACCGGTGAACTTCTCGCTTGCCGTCGAAAAATCGGCGCCTGCCTCGCGCACTGTGCCAGCCAAGGACGGCATCGCCTGGATACAGATGGCCTCGGGCCGCTCGCAGGGCGCCGCCCAGTTTGTGGCCAGCCTGCCCGCGACGGATGTCTCGGTTCGCCGCGTGGTACAACAGGTCGCCGGCGACGCCTGCAACCTGCATATGAAGGCGCAAGCCATGGCGAAGACAATCGTGGTCGAGACCGATCCCATACGCGACTGCTCCGGTAACGCTGTCCCCGACGGAACCATCGTGACCTTTACCGAAACTGACAGCCGCGGCCTCAGCACCGTGGACGCACGCGTAAAACGGGGCATCGCCCGCGCCGAGCTCCCGCTCTCTGAGAATGCCACCATCTCCGTCGCTGCCGGTGTGGTGTTGGGAAACGAAGTCCATATCAGATGGGCAAGCCCAGGTAATGGCGGCGCAGGTGCTGCGCGTGCGAATCTGAAGTTCAAAGATGGGATTGCCACCGATGGCGGTCGCGCGAACGCCGAAGGCTCAGCAACTGGAGGCCGGGAATGATCAAGACTTCCATTTTCCGCCGCTGCACTCGTGCTTTGTTGCTTCTTTGGGCGAGTTGGGCGGCCTTCGTCTTCCCGGTCCTGGCTGATGACCCCGCGCCCAAGGTTCAGCTCTCCATCTCGGGCGCCACCCCGCGCGAGGTGGAAGATACGACCGAGAAAGCCATTGTCCGCGACTACTCGGCGGCGTGGGCGGCGCTGACCAAGGCGCTTGCCGGCAATCGCGCCGGCGCGCTCGAGGCCGGCTTCACCGGAGCCGCTCACGACGAGCTTGCCGCCCGCATCGAGCAGCAGGCGAAGAACGGGGTACGCACGCAGATTACCGATCGTGGACACAACCTCGAAGCCGTGATCTATACCCCTGAAGGTTCAGCCATGCAGTTGCACGACACAGCTCAACTCGACATTCAAGTCTTGGATGGCGGCAATGTGATCCACTCCGAGCACGCCACAGTTCATTATGTGGTGCTCATGACCGTCGCCGAAGACCGCTGGAAGGTGCGCCTGCTCCAGGCCGTCCCTGGATTCTAAATTCATTTCTCAGTTCTCAGTTCCCGGTTTCTCACCCTCTTGGCTGTCATTCTGGGCGCAGAACACAGCAGATGTTGACTACAACCCCGGCGCTTTGCAGTGGGCTCCTCGAATGCAGGGCCTCTTCAGCGGCTCTCTGGATGCGAGAGTGATTGCGCCTTGCGCTCGGCCTTTTCCGCGGCTCGGGTGTCACCCATCGCACGCAGTAACCCGGCATAATCCCGCAGCAGGGATTCGGTCATCTCTCTCCAATAGTCTTTCTCAGACTGCGCGTCGTCTCTGCGAGCGGCAGATTCGCTGGCCGATTTCTCGCGTTCCGCCTTGTGCAACACGGATTCTGCCTGCTTGCGCTCCCCTTCCATGATCTTTTCCGCACGCTCGTAGTAAAGGCGGGCGCGGGTGAACTCGCCAATGCCCTGCGACCCGTGGGCCGCGTCATAGTAAGCGTGAGCTAATTCCCGGGAGCCGATATCGCTCTGGCTCTCCATGAGAGCTTCAGCCGTCGAAAGCTCGCGCTGGTACCAGGCGCGGGCCTCGGGAAGCTTCCCCTGAAACCAAAAAGCGTCTCCGGTGTAGGCGTAGGCCTGCCTGCACATTCCCAGGTAGCCGGGCGGCAACTTTTCCGCCAGCTTTGCCAGGGTGATGCACTCGGCCTCAGCTTTTGCATAGAGGCGCCGTTCGATGAACTGCCGGCAGATGCGCTCCTGCTTGTCGTAGTCCTCCGAGAGCCGCTGTGCACGGGAGAACTCTCCGGCCTCATCCAGCGTGAAGGCAATTTCGACTTTGACATTAGCTGCAACCGGATGTCCCTCACGGATGAAGGGAGCAAACCGCCACTGCTTCGCGGCATTAATTGCCTCTTGCACCAGCATTGGATGGCCACTGATTACAGATACATCAACCGATCCCTCTGGGGAGACACGCAGCGACAGCCCAACGTTTCCTCGTATGCGCGCCGTCTTCGCCAGCGGTGGATAACGGGGGCTAACTCTTCTTGTGAGATGCTGCGCGGCTTCTTCGTCGCTCACTTCGATGGGCGTGGCGATGGGCGATGGATTGGCCACGGGCGCCGGTTCCCCTCCGCCCACTTGTGCTTCCTCTTGCGCCAGGACGAAGCCGAAGCTCGATGGCACCAGCAACGCGAACGCTGCGATTGCACAGATGCCCGGCGCCGTCACCGGGGGCGCCGTAAGCACTGCCGTAAACCAACGTCCAGTCATAGTCACTCTGACGCAGACCTCCCCTTGAACTGAGAACGAAGAGATTGCCGGAACTTGCATGCTCAATCT
>QIAW01000538.1:0-3118 GCA_003225655.1 Acidobacteriota bacterium | reverse complement strand
AGCGGTTAATCGCTGAGGCGCGGAGAAGGTCTTTGCCGCGTCCTCTACGGCAAGATTTCTACAGGGGCTCAGTGCTAAATGGAACATGGCACTTAGTTGAAGTGCCCCCTCTTTTGTCGCCGTCGAGCGGGGCAAGCCTTAAGAACGCCCTACTTCCTTCAACAGTGGGATGTCAGGAAAAGACTTTGATACAGTCAGGGAATATTCTTGCGGGCGTTTACCAGTCGTGAGCGCATTCACAAAGGTTTCGATCGCAAGCGGGGCATTGGCGGGAACGATCACGGTCGCCGTGAGCTTTCTGGCCGGGACCCATGCCTTGCCGCTTTCTGGTAGTCCGTCGCAACCCAGGAATGGGAGTGAAAGCCACCGGGCCTGCTCCTGGCCCGCGGTTCGTTCCGCAAAGCCCCGCTTCGCGCCTACCGCCATCGGATCATTGTGAGCAACGATGCACTGGATATTTCCGTCGTGCGATGTGGAGAGAGCAAGGAATGAAGCTACGCACTGGTATGCGCTTTCTTCAGTCCATTTACCTTTTAATTGTCTTAGGTTTATGTTGTGGGGCTTTGTTTCCTGCATGCCTTGCGTACGCTGCCGTGCCGCGGTGTTGTCCGAAGGGCCCTGAATCAGAAGCGCCTCACCACCGCGGGGAAGCATCTGCGCCAATTGCCTGCCCTGAATCCGGCCAATCTCAAGATGGTCAGCTCCAATACCAAAAGCTATGGAGGCGCCGGATGTACGCAGCTCCGCCAGGTATGCGGGCCGAAGATTGAGAGTGCACCAACCAATTCCTGCCTCGACGGCGGCGCGAGCCACCTGCGGCAAGCCGGTTTCGCTCACCGGCTCAAAGATAATTGCATCAGGCTTGTCCGCCGATTTTGACTGAATCACATTGAGCAATTGCTGGCTCTGGGTGATCGCATCACGTTGCGCATAAACGATTTGCAGCGCAACCCCAAACCGTTTGGCGGCTTTTTCTGCCTGTAGTGCCTGGTCACGCTGATATTCGCTGTCGCTGCCCACCAGGCTGAGGAGAAACGTAAGCTGCTTCATGCTCACCTTGCCACTCCTCTCCTTGCTGCTAAAACCGGCTTCGCAGAATGGGACGTCGAGGAATGGGACGTAGAGGACATGAGATTAAGTTAACAGGGCTACAATGTGAGCACGCCCGGCCCAGCAGGTCAAGACGTTTGTGTGGATGGGCTGGTGGCGCGCCCTTTCCTGCAGCTCGATCTTAAATAAATTGCTCTGAGAAAACTATTTTTGCGCGGCGACGACCCGCGGAATTCCCTGCAGGTCGTTGACAGTACGGACCTCGCTCCAGGTCTGCAACAAACTCCGGACCGGCTGCTCGATGGAGAAGCCAATCTCCATCACCAGCCAGCCGGCTGCACGCAGGCTCGCATGCGCCTGCGGAATAAGCCGCTGATAAACTTCAAGTCAGGTTTCGCCGCCAAAGACCGCCACCCTGGGCTCAAACTCGCGGACTTCGCGCTGTGTCTTTTCCGGCTCGGCCTCGCTCACATACGGCGGATTGGAGACCACAAAATCGAATGGCTGCTGCGGCACGCCCTGCAGCAAGTCGGCATGATGAAATTGGATTCGCCCGGCGAATCCCAGGCGGGCGGCGTTGGCGCACGCTATCTCCAGAGCCTGGGCAGAAATGTCGCTGGCGTGGACCTCGGCCGAGGCAAGCTCGCTGGCTAAAGCGATGGCGATGCATCCGGAGCCGGTACCTATATCAATCATTGACGGAACTTTTTTTGTGGCTGAATCTTGCGCCAATCCCAAAACGGTCTCGACAACATGCTCGGTCTCAGGACGCGGAATCAGCACCGCCGGTGAGACCAGCAGATCTAATCCCCAGAACTCCTGGTGCCCGGTGATGTATTGCGCCGGCTTGCCGGTGGCTCGCTCGGCAACGTATTCCAAAAAGCGGCGCTCTTCATCGGCGCTCAATTCACGCTCGGGATGTGCGTAGAGATAGGCGCGGTCGCAGCCCAGGGTGAACATCATCAGAGTTTCGGCATTCAGGCGGGGTGAGCCAACGTTGTTGACGGTGAGGTGTTCAATGGCGGCAGCGAGAGCGGATTTCAGATGCATCAGAAAGTTTGGGAGAAACCTGAAGCAGGAAGTAAGAATTGCGATTTACGAATTACAAATCATACTTCTGACTTCCAACTTCTAGCTTCTGACTTCGCAAATCATACTTCTAATAACTTCTGATTTCGCACATCAATCGGCGGCGCTGGCGCCGTCGGCATCGCCCTTGAGTCGCTCGGTCTGATAGTGGGTGGTCAGCGCATCGATGAAGGGCTGCAGTTTGCCATCTATCACATCGGTCAACTGGTGCATGGTCATGCCGATGCGGTGGTCGGTCACGCGGTTCTGGGGGAAGTTGTACGTCCGGATTTTTTCGCTGCGGTCGCCACTGCCCACCATGGCGCGGCGCTCTTTAGCCAGTGCCGCCTGCTGCTTTTCCTGCTCCATCTCGTAGAGCCGCGCGCGCAGCACGCGCATTCCTTTTTCGCGGTTCTTGATCTGTGATTTTTCGTCCTGGCAACTGACCACCGTGTTGGTGGGCAGGTGGGTGATGCGGACCGCCGAATAAGTTGTGTTGACCGATTGCCCACCAGGTCCGGAAGAGCAGAAAGTGTCAATGCGCAGGTCTTTGGCCTCAATCTTGATGTCAACTTCTTCGGCCTCGGGCAGCACCGCTACCGTAATCGCCGAAGTGTGCACACGCCCCTGCTGTTCCGTTTGCGGAACTCGCTGCACGCGATGGACGCCGCTCTCATATTTCAACTGCGAATAAACTCTCTGGCCTTCGATGAGGGCAATCACTTCTTTCAGCCCACCCACGCCCGACTCGGAGGTAGAGAGCACCTCGACCTTCCAGCGCTTGCCCTCGGCAAAGCGCGTATACATGCGGAAGACCTCGGCGGCAAAGAGCGTGGCTTCGTCTCCCCCGGTTCCAGCGCGAATTTCCAGCACGATGTTTTTTTCGTCGTTGGGGTCCTTGGGAAGCAACAGAAACTTCAGCTCTTCCTCCACGCGCACCAGGCGCTGCTCCAGGTTCGACAGCTCTTCCTGCGCGTAGGCGCGCATCTCGGCGTCGTCC
>QIAW01000540.1:2091-4541 GCA_003225655.1 Acidobacteriota bacterium | reverse complement strand
TTACGGTTGATCGGGTTACGTTTCTACCTGCCGCCGCCGGCGGCTGCCATCTCACGAAATCTCTTCTGCCGCTCCTGCATGGTTTGCCGGCGCTTGCGTCCTTGCGCATCACCTTCAATGAGATTTTCTATATTCTGCAGAAATTCCGGGATGCCCATGGCCCTCCGCAATTCGTTGATGTGTGGCTGGAGCTTGGCCCACATGAAATACATCTCGCCTGCCCATTCGTTGAACAGGTCTTTGTTGACGGCGCCGTGCAGTACCAATGAAGCAGCCATGCTCCAGTAACTGAATACCTGGCGGAAATATGTGTTTTCTTTCGTGCCGAAGGCGGTCGCGACTTTGATCCAGTCTGCCGCCGATTCGGGTTTGAAGTCCACGACCAAATAGTTGCGCGCCTCACGCATCTTGGCTTCGCGGCGGAGATCATAGAGCTGCATCACGACTTGCGCGTCTTTGGCCGATGCGCCGGATTTCTTTGCAGATGATTTCTTTGCCACAGTTTTCTCCTTAACGAATCTTCAAACCTTAGATGGCAGGCTCGCCCACTGCTTCCGGTACGGGGACCGGGCGCGAATACGTACATTTGACCGCCGGTTTGTCTGGTTTATCATCGCCTTTTTTCTTGCGGCGCCTCTTGGGTGCATCTTCTTCATCGCTCGCAGCGCGATTAGGACAGGCGATGACAGCTCCCGACTTCAGGTTTTTCTCGACCAGATACGGATGTCCGCACTCCGGACACTTTTCATCGATGGGTTTGTAATTCGATGTGAACTCGCACTTGGGATAGGTTGAGCATCCGTAGAAAATGTTGCCACGCCGGGCCTTCTTTTCCACGATGTCGCCTTCTTTGCAGTCGGGACACTTCATGCCAATCAGGTTCTGCTTGATGTATTTGCAGTCGGGATATCCGCTGCACGAGGTGAACTCGCCAAAACGCCCGTGGCGCAGCACCATGTTGCGTCCGCACTGCGGGCACTTCTCTTCCAGCGGAATGTCGGGTACCTTCTTGCCCTGGTCTAAGCGGCGCGTGGTCTTGCAGTCCGGATACCCGGTGCAAGCCATAAACTGGCCGAAGCGGCCGCGCTTGAGCACCATGACGCGTCCGCAGTTCTCGCAGTATTCTTCCTGCGAAGTTTCCTGCAGGTCGGCGGAATCAAGGTCGGGCAGGTCAATGGGATTTTCTTTGGTAAAGGTGCAGCTATTGGGATCGTCTTTTTTGTAGCCGCTGCAGGCAAAGAATGACCCGTGCTTGCCCCATTTGATGACCAGGGGCAAGCCGCAGCGCTCGCATTTTTCGTCGGTCGGCTTCTCCATCCGCTTGACGTTCTCCATGTGCTTTTCAGCATAAGCCAGGTCTTTGGAAAACTTCTTGTAGAAACCCTTGAGCGCGTGGATCCACGTTTCTTTGCCTTCTTCGATTTCGTCGAGCTCTTCTTCCAGACGCGCGGTGTAGGTGAAATCAAAGATGTCGGGAAAGTTGGCCACCAGCAGATCGGTGACAACCAATCCTATTTCCGCGGGAACGAACTTGCCGCCGATCTTCTGCACATACTGCCGCTCCTGGATGGTGCCGATGATCGCGGCGTAGGTGGAAGGCCGCCCGATGCCGCGCTCTTCCAGTTCCTTCACCAGCGAAGCTTCGTTGTAGCGCGGCGGCGGCTCGGTGAAATGCTGCTCGGGTTTGAGCTGCTTCAAGGTGAGCGACTGGCCGGCTTCGAGCTCAGGCAGCTTGTTCTTCAGCGCATCATCTTCTTCGTCGCGGGTATCTTTGGCTTCTTCGTAGATTCTCAGAAAGCCATCGAACTTCGGCACGGATCCGGTCACGCGATAGGCATAGGTTTCTTTGTCAGTCTTCGCGTCGATATCTACTGTGGTCTGGTCGAAGACCGCCGGGGTCATCTGCGAGGCCACGAAGCGCTGCCAGATGAGCTTGTAAACTTTGTATTCATCATCCTGCAGATATTGCTTGATGGAATCGGGATGGCGGGCCGCAGAGCTGGGACGAATAGCTTCGTGCGCGTCCTGCGTGTCCTTTTTGGATTTGTAGAAATTCGGCAACTCGGGCAGATATGGCGCGCCGAAATCGGAACCGATCATCTGCCGGACTTCCGTCAGGGCTTCGTTGGCCACTCGCACCGAATCCGTACGCATGTAGGTGATCAGACCGACCTGGCCCTCGGAGCCGAGCTCGACGCCTTCGTAAAGCCGCTGCGCCAATCCCATGGCGCGTCTTACGCTGAAGCGCAGCTTGCGCGAGGCATCCTGCTGAAATTTGCTGGTGGTGAACGGCGGCGCCGGACTGCGGCGGCGCTCTTTCTTCTCTACGCTCCGCACCGACCACTGCGCCTTCTCCGGCTTGGCGCGGATGGCATCTGCCGTCTCCTGGCTGCCGATTTCAAACTTGTCACCGGTCAGGCCGACATAACGGGCATCGAAATCGGGGGGCT
>QIAW01000540.1:0-1955 GCA_003225655.1 Acidobacteriota bacterium | reverse complement strand
CACTCGCCCGGCAGAGATGCCGCGGCGGACTTTATCCCACAACAACGGCGAGACCTGGTAGCCGACGATTCGGTCAAGCACGCGCCGCGTCTGTTGCGCGTCGACGAGATTGCAGTCAATGTCGCGCGCCTGTTGGAATGCATCCAGTACGGCGCGCTTGGTGATTTCATTGAAGGTCACGCGGCGGATCAGTGGGCCGCCTTTCTTCTTCTTGACTTTCTTTCCGTCAATGCTATCGCCACCCAATTCTTCCGCCAGGTGCGCAGCGATGGCTTCGCCTTCACGGTCAGGATCAGGCGCGAGATAAATCGCCGAGGCCGACTTGGCCATCTTCTTCAGCCTGGCTAGAACTTTTTCTTTGCCAGGAATGACGATGTACTCGGTCTCGAAGTCATTTTCCAGATCGACTCCGAGCGTCTTCTTGGGCAGATCTTTCACATGGCCCAGCGAGGCCTCGACCTCGTACTCCTTACCCAGATACTTATTGATTGTCTTCGCCTTGGCCGGCGATTCGACAATGACCAATGACTTTGCCAATTTCTCTCCCTGTGGAATCAAACTACCACGAATCAGCTACTGGCTACCAACTGTTATAGATTTCGGCTCTTAAGCTTTTAGCTCTTAGCCTTTAGCTACAGCAGCAGTTTTGGCATTCTTCAGCCTATTCGCGCTATTTTCAATCGCTTCCAGAAGCGACGTTAACATTCGACGCACTTCCGAAAGATCCTGATGCAATTTGTTGTAATTGTCTGCATTCATATACCTCAAATCTTTCGTCAATAGCAAATGGCAGTCAAGCTCACTGGCCGAGCCCATCGCAATGCGAAGAAATCTTGCCATCTCTGCCTCACTTCTTCTTCCGCAACCTTCGGCTAAATTTGCCTCTATTAGAGATGCAGCAACGTCGAATTTGACTCGTAAGACCATACAGCTCATCTTTGGGAAACACCTTCGTCGTCAAATTAAAGTTGAAGGGTTAACTCGTGCGCCTTTTCCCAGACCTTTAAGTCTCTGTAATTTCGCACTGCTCCTCCAACCGGCGCTTGAGCTAAGGGCTAAAAGCTAAAAGCTCAAGAACGACTAAAATGTTCTTACGAAATTTTTCCCCGGTAACTGCTTTATCTTTCCCGACAACTCCAGCTCAAACAATACTGTAAAAATTTCCGAGGAAGAAACCCCTGGCTCCAGCTTCACGATCAGCTCGTCGATGTGCACAGCTTCATCGGCCTTGAGCAGGGCGTAGACCTTCTTCTCACGCGGAGAGAGCGAAGCAGGCTTCTCAAATAACGAGCCCGTCTCCGGCTGCTCTGCCGCGGGCTCAAGGTTAGCAGCGAGCTGGGCCTTGATGGGCGGTGCGAGCTCTTCCCAAACATCCTCCCAGGTGGCCGTCAGCTTGGCGCCTTGCTTGATGAGCGTGTTGGGCCCCCAAGAATTCTTGTTGGTCACATTGCCGGGAACGGCAAAGAGCTCGCGGCCCTGCTCGAGGGCGTTGCGTGCGGTAATGCGTGTGCCGCTGTACTCGCCGGCCTCGACCACCAGCACGCCGATTCCCAGGCCGCTGATGATGCGATTGCGGATGGGGAAATTCTGCGGCGCGGCAAAGGCGCCCATGGCAAACTCGCTGACCAGCGCGCCGCCGCCAGCCAAGATTTCTTCCGCGATTTTCTTGTTCTCGCGCGGATAGATGACGTCAATGCCGGTCCCAAAAACCGCGACCGTCTTGCCTTTGGCCATCAGCGCTCCGCGATGCGCGAAGGTATCAACGCCCCGCGCCATGCCGCTGATGATGACCAATCCGCGCCCGGCCAAGTCGGCCGCGAGCCGCTCTGCCATCCCGATGCCATACGGCGTAGGATGGCGAGTGCCCACTACTGCGATTCCCGGCTCGGTGAGCAGGGCGAGATTACCGCGAACGTAAAGCGCCACCGGAGGATCGTAGATTTGCCGCAACAACG
>QIAW01000013.1 GCA_003225655.1 Acidobacteriota bacterium | reverse complement strand
TTCGGCACGACTACCCTCGGATCAGGAGGAGGAGGCGCAGACTTCTCGCTATCGGCAGCGCCGGCATCACAAAGTGTGACTGCCGGAAACAGTACCAGCTACACAATCAGCGTTGGCGTACTCAACGGTTTCAGTGGTAGCGTGGCGTTGAATGCCAGCGGAGTACCCGCAGGTGCGACGGCCAGCTTCACTCCTGCTTCGGTGAGCGGCTCGGGTTCATCCACGCTTGTAGTTTCCACCAGCAGCACGACTCCGGCGGGCAATTACACGCTGACCATCACGGGAACCAGCGGTAGCCTGACGCATACGGCGATGGTGACGCTGATTGTCAATCCAGCGCAGTGTCTGACCTCGGGGACTACCTGGCAGAACACGGCGCTGCCGGTCCAGACCGGGACCTTTACGGTCACCTTCGATGCCACGCCTTCGGGCTCTTCGGCCACATCGCCTATCAATAGCGTCGTCGCGCTTTCCAATGGAGCACAGACCGCTTTCACCGGCTTTGCCACCCTGGTAAGGTTTAACGCTAACGGCATCCAGGCACGCAATGGCGGAACGTACGCAGCGGTCTCGGTCATTCCCTACACTGCGGGAGTGGCCTACCACTTCCGCGAGGTCATCAACGTTCCCGCACACACCTATTCGGTCTTTGTGACAGCGCCGGGCAGCGCGGAGCAGTTAGTAGGCTCGAACTTTGCCTTCCGCACCGAGCAGAACACGGTGACGCAACTGAACAATTGGGGGACCTTCGCCTTATCGGGTTCGCTGAAGGTATGCAACTTCACGCTGGCCATTCCTAACTTCGCCATAGCAGCAACCCCGAGTACGGTAACAGTGACCGCGGGAAGCAACGCCAACTACACGGCGAACGTGGGTGCGGTGAACGGATTCAGCGGCAGTGTGGGGCTCAGCGTGAGCGGCGTCCCGGCGGGAGCGACTGCCGGCTTCAGCCCGGCTTCGGTCAACGGCTCGGGATCTTCGACCTTGACCGTGACTACGGCGACTTCAACTCTGGCAGGCACGTACACGTTGACCATCAGGGGAACTAGTGCGGCTCTCAGCCATAGCGCGACAGTCGCCCTGGTCGTAACTACGCGTCCGGCGCCCGACTTTGCGCTCTCGCTTTCACCCAATTTGCAAACGGTGACGGCGGGAAATGGCACCAGTTACACGGCGACTGTAACGCCGATGAACGGATTTGCCGCGGCAGTTACCTTCACCGTCAGCGGTCTTCCTGCCGGCGTCAGCGGAAATTTCACTCCGGCTTCGGTCAACGGCTCAGGTGCATCCACACTCAACATTTCAACTTCCGCCTCTGCTCCTGCCGCCAGCTCTACGCTGACCATTACGGCTACGAGCGGCAACCTGTCACACTCCGGCGCTGTGACCTTGGCCATCCAAGCGGGCAGCAGTTGCGTTGGCCCGAACTGCACCTCCAAGCGCCTGAAAATCATCAACGGCTGCGGCAAACCCATGTGGATCTTCTTCCAAACAGGATTCAATGGAGGAACCCTCAACGCGCAGAATCAAAAACTGCTGCCCAATACGGGGGATTTCATCGAATACGATATTCCCGATAAGGGACTCGCGGGTGTCAGATTCTGGCCGGGAATGGAGTGCGACAGCACCGGAAACAACTGTCACATCGGCGCCAGCGGCGGCCCCGTGAGTAACGGATTTACCTGTCCGGCCACGATTGGATGCGCACCACCCATCGACTCCAAGTTCGAAGGCACATTTGGCTGCGTGTCTTCCATGCCGTTATCCGATTGCCAAATCAACCCCTCGGCCAACCCGCCCGCCCCGTTACTCCGAGCCGACTTTTGGGACGCGAGCATGGTGGACGGCTACACCCTGCCCGTCAAAGTCATCGTGCATGGCAGCTGCCCTCCGGGAAATCCGGGAGGGCCTGCTGGAGGCGTCGTCGATTGCTCGACGTTGCATTTCAGCGATTGTCCGCAGAATGAGAACTTGAGCACGAACGGACAATTTCCCAGCCTGGGAAATGAGAATCTTTTGCGGCTGCATCCCACTACAGGCCAAACCGTGGGCTGCTATTCTCCCTCGTCAAAACTGACCATGGGGCAATGGCAAAGCATTCCGAACCCGCCCTTTACAGGTACTACGTTCAGTCCCGCCGATCCACAGGCGCAGATGTATGCTTGTCCGACGCCGCCCATTACATCAGATGTCTGCAGGGCGGGTCCGGCGGCTACCACGAACTACACCAATCTGATTCACGCCAAGTGTAACAACACGTACGCCTATGCCTACGACGATACCAACGGCCTCAGTAGCTGTCCGGCCACAACGAGTACAAGCTATGAGGTGACTTTCTTTTGCCCGCAATAGAAACAAACACGCATAAGATTTGAAGATACATCCATGAATCGCCGGCGTGGAACATCCCCACCCTCGCAAAAAGCGCGCAAGGGTGGGGCCACCCGGCCGGCATGCCTTTAGACTGATGCAAAGATGGCACTTCTGCTTCTTGATTTCCGCAGTGCACACACAATTGTCACGGGCGCATATCAGTAGTCCAAAGGGTTTGGCAACTTGTTGTAACGCTCCATGATTGCCGCGGGAAAAGCCGGATAGCCCTTGGGGGGCTTGCCGAGGGTTATTGCCCAGTGGTCCAGCCAGCCACTTCCTTCTTCCCCGACAAAGGTATCGGGCATACTGTAGGCTGGATCGGATAAGGCATCTGCCAGTGCGATGAACTTGTATCCACGTTTGCGGATTACGGCTGCGAGTTCTTTTAGATGGTCTGCATTCAACTGATTGTCATGTAGCAGCAGAATCTGTTTAGGCTCATAACCAAGAGTTTCCCGGGACAATTGTTCGTCGTAAGCCAAGACAGCATCGGCATGCAACAGATAAGAGTTGAGGACCTCTTGCTGCAGCGCCGCGTCTCCGCGCTTCTTGGCGTCAGCGTAGACAGGACCAAACATCCAGTCCCAAGGGTCGACGGTCACCGGAGCTATCCGGTAGTTCCTGCCGGTGAGAAAGGCTTCAGCCTCGCGGCGGGTTTGCAGGTCGCGACCGGTGGCGAGGTAGGGGTGGCGGAAGTACCTGGGCTTCATATTGTGCTCGCCGAGCAAGAGCCCAATCACATTTTCGCCGTGAATGACGTCGTCTTCCCAGGCTTTCAATCCCGCGTTATTGAGCGAGAGGTGGCTGAAACCATGATTACCAAGTTCAAATCCGGAATCGACCCACATGGCAAGGGCTTTGATTCTCTGGTCCACCTCTCCCCAGTGATAGACCTTCTTTTCATTGACGAAGCCAACAGCCGGTATCTTCTCGTCGCGCAGACCCTTCAGCAGGTTTGTGTTGATCTCGGTGATCGTTGTTGCCGTCATGGAAAATGCTGCGTCGGCAGGAAGATCATCAATCGTGACCGCGATTTGGCGGTCGGCCTCACCGCCGCCCGCGAATTTCGGGGCCAGCACAGTAATGCATAGCGTGCAGATGTGCAGCAATATCTGAAGTTTTTTCATCAAATAATTATTGCCTTCAGAATACCGCTCTTTACAGAAAAAGCCAGGGTACGAAGGTAACCACAGCTTCCGTTCACGCGACCAGCTTTCTCCGCTTCAACCCGGCCTTGCCGCCAGCCCACAGCCTGGCCGGATGAACTTCAGCCTAAAAAGCCGTCCTTTTGGCTGGTCTAGCGGTACGGATAAATCTGTGCCCTGACACAGTTGTTTACTTTTCTTTTCCGGTCACGGTACTAGCGCTCGAGCCTTATGGGCCTGCTCTTTCTAAGCTGGGCCAGACCTGCGATACCAAGCGCAATTCCCGCGGCATCCACTGTGCGATTATGTTTACTTCACTTCGCTAGTTCTCGTGGTCAGCAAGCACAGCAAAAATACATGGTGACGGCATCGGACCTAACAGTCTGTGTGGCGCAATTATTCCCGTGATCTACCCTGTTTGTATCTCGTGATAATGACAAGCATTTCAGATTCAAGCACCTCGTCGGCGAGATCAAGATATCTTTGAATCCAAGCTTTTTCTTCTGCCGAGAAGAGTGCTTTGTCTTTCTTTAACAAGGATTCAAGCAATTCATCTTCGGGGGATTCTTGCATCATTATGTTTATGATCCTGTGTATTTATGATCCTGCCAACTAGACACAAAATAAGCTCGCACAGGGCGCCCAGCCGCCCAAAGCAACGGCAAGATGAGCGCCCTGGTGGTGGCTGATTGCGTCACACTAATTCGGGAAAGGACGATTGAAGTTGGAGATCGAGCGCTTCTCCGAGTTCTTTTCCCGCCGGCTCTAGTATGTTCCCGAGCAGCGAGGCCACAGTCAGAGTGACCGCGTTGGAGGTGCCACCACCTGGAGACGGGTTGACGACCGTGACGTTGTGTTGTCCGAGACTCAGCAGGTCGCTGCTGCTTACCTGCGCCTTGAGCTGAGTTGGACTTACGAATGTAGTCGGATAGGATTTGCCATCGACCTGCACGACCGAACTCCTGACGAAGCCGGAGCCATTGACAGTGAGGGTGTAGCCGCCTAACAGGGAGATCGCAGGGTTGGGTGAAACGCTGGAGACCGAGGGCGCCGGATTCTTCACAGTGAAGGTGAGCGGTGCACTTGTGCCTCCGGAGGAAGCCACCGTGATGGATAAAAATCCCGCATTGGAGAGATCTGCCG
>QIAW01000537.1 GCA_003225655.1 Acidobacteriota bacterium | reverse complement strand
TGCCGCAGGCATGCGCGTAGCGAAGCGCCATAGAAACGATTTTTTCCGCAGCCTGCAAATCCTTGCTCTGACATATGCCGCGCCGCAGGAAAATCTACAGTAACCGCGAAAATACTCTAAATCGTTAAAAGTGAGCACAAGCAACCGCACCATGAAGCCGGGGGCCAAAGTAAAAAAAGGCACGGCCAGAGGCCGTGCCCAAAGAATCTAACCCAGCCAAGCTAGAAATGGAACGGACGGAAGCGCACCCTGACGGTGTTGATTGCGGTGTTGTTCGCCGGATTAGAATCCGTCACGTCCAGTGTCGCTAATCCTGTAGCAGTAATGGTCCGTATCAGCGGCAATGGGGTGATCACAACTGTGACGGTTGCACTTTGACCGTTGGTCATGCTGCCGAGGTTGCAACTGATCGGCCCCGTGCCACTGCATGTTCCCAGCGTGGTGTTCGTTGAAACCACGTAGCTGGCCCCAACGAAGGTTTCCGTAAAGGTGACATTGGCGGTATCTGGCCCATTGTTCTGTACAACCGCACTGAAGGTCAGTTTTCTGCCAATGTTAGCCGGGTCAGGAAGATGCGTCAGCGTAACTGAGACATCGGTGCCCTGCACCACCTGGGTCAAGACCGGGGAGGTACTGGTTATGAAGTTGACATCTCCGCCGTACACCGCCGTGATGCTGTGGCTGCCGGCCGTCAGTGCCGAGGTTGTGAAGGTGGCTACTCCTCCACTCAGCGTGCCCGGACCCAGCGTGCTTGCGCCATCCTTGAAGGTAACCGTCCCGGTGGGCGTACCCGCTCCCGGAGGAACCGCCGTGACCGTAGCCGTAAAAGTCACCGACTGGCCAAAGATGGATGGGTTGTTGTTGGAAACCACTACAGTCGTCGTGCCCGACTGGTTGACGATCTGCGGATTGGTATCCAGCGATCCCGTCGTGCCGGTAAAGTTGGCATCGCCGCCGTAAACGCCGGTGATGGTGTGGTTCCCCGCCGCCAGCGCCGATGTTGTGAAGGTGGCAACTCCGCCGCTGAGCGTACCCGTGCCCAGCGTGCTTGCGCCGTCTTTGAAGGTAACCGTGCCCGTAGCCGTGCCCGATCCCGGAGAAGCCACAGCCACGGTAGCCGTGAACGTCACCGACTGCCCGAACGTAGATGGATTGTTGTTGGATGAAAGCACCGCGATGGTGCTCGCCTTATTGACTACCTGATTCCCTGTCAGCGATCCATTGCTGCCGTTGAAGTTGGCATCGCCACCATAAGTCGTGGTAATTGTGTGGCTGCCGACAGAGAGCGTCGAGGTTGAGAAGGTTGCCACTCCTCCGCTGAGCGGGCCGCTGCCGATCGTGGTGACGCCATCCTTGAACAGGACAATGCCGGTCGGCGTTCCCGCGCCAGGCGCAGACGCCGTCACTGTCGCCGTGAACGTCACAAACTGGCCGAATACGGAGGGATTTACGGATGAGGTGACAGTCGGTGTCGTAGTGTTGGCCTTGTTGACGACCTGATTCCCGGTCAGCAATCCCGTACTGCCGTTGAAGTTCGCATCGCCGCCATAGTTGGTCGTGATCATGTGACTGCCTACTGCCAAAGCGGAGGTGGTGAATGTAGCCACGCCGCCGCTGAGCGTCCCAGTGCCGATGGGATTGCCGCCATCCAGGAACGTAACCGTTCCCGTGGGCGTTCCCACTGCCGGCGGGACACCAGTAACCGTAGCCGTAAAGGTCACCGGCTGCCCAAAGACCGATGGATACTGCGAAGAAGTCACCGTCGTCGTGGTATTGCCTTTTGCTACCGTAATAACGGCAGTCGAAGTATTGCAAGTTCCAGCGGTGGTGTCAGTTACGGTGACGTTGTTGGCTACGGTGCCGGCTAGTGTGCCCTGTACTGTCACCATGACTGTGCAGCTTGCGCCCGCAACCAGGCTCGCGCCCGACAGAGACACTGATGAGGAGCCGTCTGCAGCAGTCGCTGTACCGCTACAAGTGCTGCTCAGACTGCCGGGTGTGGCCACGATCAGCGTCGCAGGCGCTGCAGTCGGCAGATTGTCTGTAAACGCAATACCGCTCAACGTAATGTCGCTATTCGGATTGCTGATGTTGAAGGTCAATGAGGTGGTTCCACCGAGCGGAATCGTCCCCGCGCCGAAACTCTTGGTGATGGTTGGCGCCAAGCCTACCGTGACGGTCGCTGAAGCGGTTTCTCCTCCTCCAGCCTCGTTGCAAGTGACAGCGCTTGTCGTATTGTTCTGTGGCCCTTCGGTGATGCCATTCACATTCACCGAGAAT
>QIAW01000536.1 GCA_003225655.1 Acidobacteriota bacterium | reverse complement strand
GCTCTAGTGACACTCCTTCGGTATCTCAGCTCCGCTCTTGCCCACGAGGAAATCCAGGTCGGCGCCGCGGTCGGCCTGCAGGACATGCTGATGGTAGAGCTGGTAGTATCCGCGCTCGGAGGGCGGCTGCGGCGGCTTCCAGGCGGAGCGGCGGGTGGCGAGTTCCGTTTCGGGAACATCCAGATGCAGGCGGCGCGCGGCGACATCGAGTTCGATCATATCGCCATTCTTCACCAGCGCCAGCGCGCCCCCGGCGGCGGCTTCCGGGGAGACGTGCAGCACCACGGTACCGTAGGCGGTTCCGCTCATGCGCGCGTCGGAGATGCGGATCATGTCGGTGACACCCTGCTTCAATATTTTTGGCGGCAGGGGCATATTTCCCGTTTCGGGCATTCCCGGATATCCACGAGGCCCGCAGTTCTTGAGTACCATCACGCAGCTTGGATCAATGTCGAGCGAATCATCGTCAATGCGGGCGCGGAAGTCGTCGATGTTCTCAAAGACCACGGCGCGGCCACGGTGCTTCATCAACGCGGGGGTTGCGGCCGAGGGTTTGATCACCGCGCCGTTGGGCGAAAGATTACCGCGCACCACTGCCAGCCCGCCATCGGCTTTGAAAGGATCGCTCAGCGGCTTGATCACATCGCGGTCGTAGCAGGGCGCGCCGGCGACGTTCTCGCCCATGGTTTTTCCGTTCACTGTCATGGCGTCGCCATGGCTAAGATCGCCCAGCTCGCGCATCACCGCCGGAAGTCCCCCGGCATAATAAAAATCTTCCATCAGATACTTGCCTGAGGGCATCAGGTTCACCAGGCAGGGAACAGCGCGGCCCAAAGTGTCCCAGTCTTCCAGGGTCACCTTCACGCCCACGCGCCCGGCGATGGCCAGCAGATGAATCACGGCATTGGTCGAGCCGCCGACGGCGCCCACGGCGCGAATAGCATTTTCAAAAGCCTTGCGCGTCAGGACCTTCGACATGCGCAGATCTTCATTGACCATGGCGACAATCCGCCGGCCGGCGAGGTGCGCCAGCGCGTAGCGGCGGGAATCGGCCGCGGGAATGGCGGCGTTCGAAGGCAGTCCCATCCCCAGAGCTTCGACCATGCACGCCATGGTGGAGGCGGTCCCCATGGTCATGCAATGCCCGGCAGAGCGGCTCATGCAGGCTTCGGCATCCATGAATTCGCACATGGTCATGGCGCCGGAGCGGACGTCTTCGCTGAACTTCCAGACATCAGTTCCCGACCCGATGTCGCGTCCGCGAAATTTGCCGTTGAGCATGGGTCCGCCGGAGAGCATCAAGGCTGGCAGGTCGCAACTGGCGGCGCCCATCAGCAGGGCGGGGGTGGTTTTGTCGCAGCCGGCAAGGAGCACGACGCCGTCAATAGGGTTGGCGCGGATGGATTCCTCAACATCCATGCTGACCAGGTTGCGAAAGAGCATGGTCGTGGGCCGCATCAGGGTCTCGCCCAGCGACATCACCGGGAACTCTAGGGGGAAGCCGCCGGCTTCATAGACGCCGCGCTTCACGTGGTCGGCGATCCTGCGGAAGTGCGAGTTGCACGGCGTCAGCTCCGACCAGGTATTGCAGATCCCGATCACCGGACGCCCGTCAAACAAATGGTCGGGCAGCCCCTGGTTCTTCATCCAACTGCGATGGATAAAGCCGTCCCGGTCGGCGGGGCCGAACCATGCCGCACTGCGAAATTTCATAGTTTTGAACTCCTGACGAAGTTACAACATCCTAATGGATTCATCATCATACCCGCATTCGTTTTACTTTTCAGGCGGTGGGAGTGGGACATTGCTTGGGCCTCATGCAGCCAAACCGTTGCCCTCTGTCATGTTGCTTTTCGCGACGATTTTCAGGGGGATCGGCAGGCCAGGGCTGAAGCCAATTCTTAAAAAGCTTTCCCCGGTCTGAAGGCCGGGACTCCCACCGTGCGTCGCAAGCGACGCGTCAATAGCATTGCGGCTTGCCGCGTTGTGCCACACGGGTCTCATGCTTGCACAACCGGTTAGGTTCCATCTTTATTTGGTCGGCGCAGCGACAACAGCAATATGCTGGCTACCAGCGCTGAAGCTGAAAGGCATAGCACGCCCCAAAAAAAGCTTTGGAACCTTCTGGTGATGTATCCAACCGTATAGGGGCCGAAGAAACCGCCGAGATTTCCCACGGAATTAATCAGTCCAACGGAAGCGGCTGCCGCTGTTTCGGTAAGAAAGCTCGAAGGCAGCGACCAGAACGCTGGAAGGTAACCATACTTTCCTGCGGCAGCGAGACAGAACATGGAAATGAGCATGAGCGGAATGTTCTGGGCCAGTGCGCTGAATAAGAGCCCCGCGCTCGCCACCATGATACATAGAGCTGCATGCAGGCGCCGCTCTCCTGTGCGGTCCGATGACCAACCCACCAATATGATCGCCATGAGTCCTACGCAATAGGGAAGAGCGCCCACAGAGGTCACAAACAGATTTGAATGTCCGGAGAGCTTCTTGATGATGGTTGGCATCCAGAAGTTAAAGCCATAGACAGTTGCCGCAATGAAAAACAGAGCTAGCGCCATCAGAATGACTTCGCGGTGCCGCAAAGCCTGCCATACGCTGTAAGAGCGCGCAGTCTGCCTTGCCTGCTTTTCCTGCTGCAACTCTGCCGCGATCCACTGCTTTTCGTCTTCCGCCAGCCACTTGGCCTGGTGGGGCCAATCGGTGAGATAGAAGATGGTAATGATTCCGAACAGAACTGCGGGTATCCCCTCCAGGATAAACAGCCAGCGCCATCCCGCTATGCCCAGCCAGTGTATGCCCAGCAGCAGACCGGAAACAGGCGAGCCGATGATGTTCGAGATGGGCTGCGCCGCCATGAACATGGCCATCGCTTTGGCGCGGTCCTCGTAGCGAAACCAGTGGCTGAGGTAGACGACGATTCCGGGG
>QIAW01000535.1 GCA_003225655.1 Acidobacteriota bacterium | reverse complement strand
TTCACCAGGCGCTTCTGCTCAGCCTGATCAAAATAGATCATCACATTGCGGCAGAAGATTATGTCATTCCGCTGCGGAAGAAATTCCGTCTTCAAATTATGGAAATCGAAGTGAACCAGCTCTTTGATGCCCCTCTTGACCGCATAGCGATCTCCCATCTTGTCGAAGTAGCGCATACGATAGCTGAAGTTCACCGGTTCCATGTGGTTTTCGGGGTAGCTTGCTTCCTGGGCTACGCGCAAGACCGAATAACTGATGTCCGAAGCCAGGATTTCAACTTTCCAGGGAGGAGGAACCATGGGTTTGGGCACCGGCATTTCGAAAGGCAGTGGATGGCGAAGATAATAGTAGGCCAGAGCATCACAAACCAGCATGGCGATGGTGTAAGGTTCCTGTCCGGTGGAGCACCCCGCGCTCCAAATCCTCAGCGTAAAGTCGCGGCGCTGCTGCTTGCGCTGCAACAGCTCTTCCAGGATCACCTTGTGAAACAAATCGAGCTGCGGTTTGTTACGGAAGAAGCTGGTCTCATTGATGGTCAGGTTTTCGAGCAGGGTGGTGAGTTCGCTTTTTCCTTCTTTGCTTTGCAGCAGCCGGTAATAGCTGTAGAAGGTATCCAGGCCGGTGGCTTTAAGGCGGCGCTGCAGCCGGTCTTGCAAAAAATGGATCCTGCGTTCGTCGAAAAACATGCCGCATTCTTCATAGATGAATGCCTGCAGCAGCTTCTGCTCCGCTTCGGAGAGCTGGATCGGAATGACAGAGGTGGCCATTATCTTTTCGTGTTCCCGTTCAATTCGCCTTCGTGCTGCGAGTCAGCCCCGCCGGCTTGCCGGCAGATGCGGCTGCCACAGGCTCCGGCAGCGGATCTGCCTCGGTGAATTCGCCCACGCGCCGCAATTCGCCGCGCTGCAGGATTTTTGTGAGGTCCACCAGGATGATGAGCCGTCCGTTCAGCTTGCCTACGCCGGTCACGTAGTTCAGTTCGCCTTCGTCAAAAACATTGGGCGGGTTCTCGATCTCTGAGCGGGGGATCTTGAGCACTTCAGAGGCAGCGTCGACAATCAGTCCAACCATCTTGCCTTCTACCTCGACGACCAGGACACGGTTCTTCCGGTTATTGCGAATTTCTTTTTCTCCAAAGCGCTTGCGCAAGTCGACAATCGAAACGATCTTTCCGCGGAGATTAATCACACCTTCAACACACTCGGGCGACTCGGGGACCGCGGTGATTTCGGGTACGCAGACGATCTGGTGCACTAATTCGATAGGGACACCGAAGGTTTCGCGTCCGATACTGAAGCCGATGAGATGTAGAGGTTTCGTCATGTTCGATTCCTAGTACCTCAAGGCCGCGCCCGCAGCTTCGGTTTCCGCGCGGCTTCGGGGCGCAGCCGCTCCGTGGCCATTGGCACTGGCTTCGAGCACAAAACGGTCCATGGTCTCCAGCAGGTTACGCGACATCTTTGACATTTGCTCCGCCGAGGCTGCCAGTTCGGCAGAACCGACGGTGGTTTGGGCAATCAGTTCACGCATCTTTTCCATGGCACGCACCACGGCCTGGGCCCCGGCGGCCTGCTCTTCGACGGAGGAGTTGATCTCGTGAGTGATCTCGTTGAGCCGGGTGGTGGCTTTTGCGATTTGGGTTGAGCCGTGCGACTGTTCGCTGGTGGCGGCGCCAATTTCCTGGGCGAACTTGTACACTTCGGTGACGACGTTGGATATCTTCTTCAACGCCATCTGCAAGTCGGTACCCAGCGCCAAACCCTCATTGACGATGGTGGTGCTCTTTTCCATCTTATCGACCGCCTGCCGCGCCTCGCTTTGAATACTGGCGATCAAATCAGAGATTTCTTTGGCAGAAGCGGCTGATTTTTCCGCCAGTTTGCGGACTTCATCGGCGACGACTGCGAATCCTGCGCCGTGTTCACCTGCCCGGGCCGCCTCGATGGCCGCATTCAGGGCCAGCAGATTGGTTTGCTCGGCCAGATCATCAATCACCTCAACAATGTTGTCGATGCTGTCAGCCCTCTTGCCCAGAGCGTCAATGATTTGGCCGGCCGATTGTATGGACCCATTGATTCGACCCAGCCCGTCAATGGTTTTTTCCATGGTAGTGATGCCCTGGTGCACCTCTTCGCGCGAACGCTGGGAAATATCGAGCAGCACCTTCGAGGTGTCAGCCACGCGCTGGATTGAGGCCACCATTTGGTCGATGGAAGCAGAAGTTTCACTCACGCTAATGGCCTGTGTCTGGGTGTTTTTCACCATATTCTGCACGTTGACGCTCATTTCGTGCATGGTGCTGGTGACTTCATCGATCGCCGAGGATGCCTGCACATTGACTTTGGCGGCGTTGTCAGAGGCATCGGCGACCTGGCTCGATCCGCTGGCGACCTGGGTTGCATTGTCGCGCACGCTCTTGACCATGGAACGCAGACTGTCGGTCATGCATGAAAACGCCAGCATCAGCGTGTCGTTCTTGGAGCGCGGTGTGATAGAGGCGGTCAAGTCGCCCCCGGCAACGGCTACGGTAATGGCAGCCATATCTTTCAGGGAGTGAATCATGTTTTGGAACGTTGCCGCCAAATCGCCAATTTCATCTTTGCGGTCGATGGCCAAGGATTGCTCGAGATCTCCAGATTCACCGATTTCCCGGGAAACTCTCATGAGCTGCTTTAAAGGTTCGGTAATAGACTTTGCTGTGTAATATGCAATGCCACATCCGAGAATGATGGCAAAGACTCCCACAATTAACAGGTTCCGGGTTGTGCGGTGGCCGGCGTCGTTGTCCACATTCCGCTCACGATCTATCTCGTCCTGACTGGCCTTTTCCGCCTGATCCAGCGCTGTGCTGGCCTTCTCATCCCAACCCGAGAACTGGCGACCCAAGAAATAAGTATGGAATTCCTCAATATTCCGACTGCCCACGTCGGTGCGTTTTTTGATAAGAGGAAGGGCGTCATTGTTGTACCAATTGCTCTCGGCCTCAACTGCTGCGTTTACCCCGACCTTCTGTTCATCGGAGATGGGATCGTCAATCACTTCTTTTGCCTGAGCCAGGAAAAGTCTCCTTCCGTTCTCGAACTCATTCAAATCGGGCGCAGTGCCGCTCAACAGATAGGTGCCGAGGCTCGAACGATTTCGCAGCATCTGAAGACGCAGTTTTCTAACGAATCTTGTAGAGTCAATCGACTTCTTTATCTGGTCCTGCACGCGGTTTTGGTTTATAGACCAAGACGAAATAGTGCCGATCAGATACATCAGGAACACTAGACCCAGCACTATGCCGAATCCGAGATACAGTTTTTTTGTGATCGTCATGCTGCTTGCCTCCACGCTATCGGAGCATATCCAGGAAATTTCACTGAATCCTGAACTGACAGCTACTTTTTTGGGGGGACGCTCCTGCTAACACTTTTTGAACTTTCATTGTTGTCCAGTCAAGACTTTCTGGTCTGACTGAGCCCATAGTCGCAACCGGCGACTACTTGGGGGGCGCACCACTCCTCAGATACTGGGACTTGTAAAATAATGCACGGTTAATGCCAAGTGGAAACAGAAATATAAACGTTTTGAGAGAGTTGAGTTAAACTGCTTTGATTCAAGTGGTTAGCCCTTAACTTACGAGCTACCTGGGACTTCAAGAAATCGCTTAGCAGTCTCACAATTCGTCCAATTTCTAGAATTTTATCTCAAGCTGAGACCAAGGAGGAGTCTAAGCTATGCCAGAAACAAGATTTAGCTTGACTCAAAGTGAGATTAGAGATTAAGGTTCGCTTTTAGCCCTTCCCCGGGAAACTCATTTTGAGACAAACCAAGTTTCCTTATCTATAACTAAATGTGCGCCCGAAAGAAAACCGTTGTGAGTGCCCGCAACCGTGCCCGGCAAGCAAAGCCAAGCCCGGGCGAGCCGGAGTCATTGCAGCGGGTTCTGCGCCAAATGTTATCCGTCGCGGCCCATGGCGGTGAATTGAACTCATTACTTTCCTCTTTCTGCCGCGAGAGCCGCAAGTTTCTGAAAGTTAGTGGTGTCGGCTACTGGGAGCTGCAGGAGGCGGAACACCTGTTAAAGCCTCTTGAAGCGGATGGCAATTTTACCGAACGATTCAAGCAAGCACCCCTCTCTCTGGAAGACTCTCCGGTTGTAATCGCCGCCATACGAGAGGCCAGACCCGCATCCGTCAATCAGAGCAAGGCTGGCAGCCAACAGGTCCCTTATGGGGCCAAATCCTTCCTCGCAGCGCCGGTGATGGTTTTTGGCCGGGTCATCGGCGTCGTCGCTTTCCTGCACCAGACAAAAGCAGGATTTTTTGTTGAAGGCACCGCCGACCAGGTAAGCCTTTTGGCGGAGCAGTTAGGCAGCCTCTTGGAGTTGTTCCGCCTAAAGAACACCGCCGGCCAGCATCGCAAACGCTCCGAAGACCTCATCGAGCTGGCCATGGATTTGGGCTCTTCTTTGCGGCTCCCGGATTTCGCCAAGAGTTTTACCGCGCGCATTACTGAAATACTACGAGCCCGCGTGGGAGTGCTCGCGCTGGCGCGCGGGACTTTGATAGAAGTGGTGGCGCTGCACGACCAGGCGGACGAACCCGATCGCGCTGTGCAACGTTCTCTGAACCTGCGTTTGACGGAGCTGGTGCAGGAAGGCACGCAGATGACGGCCATCACGCCGGCGGAAGATCTGCTGGGAAAAGAGCTTGCAGGCCGCCTGGGATGGAAGGATCTTACGCTGGCGCCATTGACCAGTGCACAAGGAGACCTGTTGGGTCTGCTGGGCCTGGCGAACCGTGGAATTGCCGAACAGGCGGATGAACAGCTTCTGCATGCTGTAGTGGGCCAGGCCTCTGTCGCTCTGGAAAATTGCCGATTATTTTCACGTATTTATCAGGCAAACCGGCACTGGTTGGAGATCTTCGATGCCATCGAAGATCTTATTGTGGTGCATGACGAAGGCAATCGCGTCCTGCGCGTGAACCGTTCCCTGGCTGATTCCATCGGGGCGCTGCCGCGCGAGCTGATTGGCATCAGCATGCGCGCGCTGTTTGCCTTTGCCCGCGATCACGGGCATGGGTGTCCGTTTTGCCGCCATGGCGCCGATTGCACGGAGGATTACGTTCATCCTGTGCAGGAGCGGAGCTACCTGGTCTCAACCTCGCGCATTCACGGAGCCCTGGAAGAGGGTATGCAGACCATCCACGTGCTGAAAGACATCAGCGAACGGAGGGAGGTGGAGCGCCGCTACCGCGAGCTGTTCGATAACATTCACGAAGGCCTTTTTTTCTCGACCCCCGAGGGACGCTTTGTCGAAGTGAATGATGCCCTGGTGCGCATGCTCGGCTACGGCAGCCGGGAAGAGCTGCTGCAGGTGAACATCGGCCAGCAACTGTATCCTTCACCGGAGTTGCGCTCGCATTTCCGCGAGGCCATCGAACGAGAAGGAGTCTTGCGCAACTTTCAGGAACCTTTGTGCCGCAGAGACGGCACCCTAATTCACACCCTGCAGAACACATTTGCCGTGCGCGATGCTCAGGGCAAGGTGCTGCAGTATCGCGGGCTGATCCTCGACATCAGTGAGTTGAAGAAGATACAGACCCAATTGCAGCGCGAACGCGACTTCAACTGCAAAATCCTGGACAACACGCAAAGCATGATCCTGGTTGCGGATACTGCCGGCCTGCTTAGCTACGCCAACCGCCGCTGCTACGAATCCGGCGCCTATAAAGAGGGAGAGATTCTCGGACACCACGTGCACGAGCTGGTGCATCCCTCCTCGCGCGCGGTGTTGGAAAAGGCGCTTGAAGCCACGCTGCAAGGCCAACAAGTCGACAATCTTGAGCTGGCCATCACATGTCCGGACGGTGGCATGGAACAGGTTTCCGTTAACTTGAGTCCCATGCGCGACGAGCAGGGAAGCGTGAACAGCCTGGTCTTTGTGATGACCAACATCACCGAGGCGGCCATGCTGCAGGCCAAGCTCCTATAGGCAGAAAAGATGGCCGCGATCGGCCAGCTTGTCTCAGGTGTAGCGCACGAGGTCAACAACCCACTCACTGCCATCCTGGGATTTGCAGATTTGTTGGCCGACAGTCCTGAGATACCACCCTCGGCAAAGAAAGACCTGGCCATGATTTTGCAAGAAGCGCAGCGGACCAAACTGATCGTCCAGAACCTGCTTAGTTTTGCCCGCAAGATGCCGCCACAACGGCAGTTGGTGCAGCTCAATTCCGTTGTGCGCCGCACATTGCAATTGCGCGCCTATGATTTCTCCAATCACGGAGTTGAAGTCGTTGAGAAGCTGCAGGAATCGCTGGCGCTGGTACTGGGAGACCCAAACCAGTTGCAGCAGGTGCTGCTCAATATCCTGAACAATGCCTATGACGCAGTGCTTGAAACCAGCCGGCGCGGACGCATTGAGATCACCACGGAGCAGCGCGACGGCTTCAGCCAGATCATCGTGCGCGATAATGGCCCCGGCCTCCTGCACCCCGACCGTATTTTTGATCCCTTTTTCACCACCAAGAAGGTGGGCAAAGGCACAGGGTTGGGCTTGAGCATTTGCTACGGCATCGTGCGCGACCATCGCGGAGAGGTGCTTTGTCACAACAACGAGAACGGCCCGGGCGCGACCTTCATCATCCGCTTGCCGGCGGCCAGGGATAAGGCCATGGCGGCAATGGCGGCAGCCAACATTATGGCGGCATCTGCAGGGCAGGCATGAATCCGGCTTCCAATTCATTCAGACAGGCCCTGGCGCCTGTGCTGGTCATCGAAGACGAGCCTTCGGTGCTGGCATTTATTTCTTCCGCGCTGGAACGCAACGGCTACCGGGTGATGCAGGCGACCACCGGGAGCGAAGGGTTGCGTCTGCTGAGAGAACATGAGTTTAGTGGCGTCATCTCTGATATGCGTACTCCTGGTGGCATTAACGGGGCCGACGTGCACGCCTGGATCCTGGCAAATCGTCCGGAGATGGCGGCGCGGCTTTTGTTCACCACCGGAGATACCGCCAGCGAAGAGACGGCAGCAATTCTGGTGAAAACCGGCATGCCCTGCCTGGAAAAGCCCTTTCGTGTGCAGCAATTGGTTGCCGCGGTGGAAAAGATTGTAGGACGCACGCACTGAGACGGGGAGCATGACGGACGATTTACGAGTGCGCTTTTTGATTGTGGATGACGAACAGAGTATCCGCAAACTGTGCATGACGATCGGCGCATCTTTGGGCTTTGTTTGCTCGGAGGCCGAAACCGCCGAATCGGCATTAGCATTACTGGAAACCCACGCTCCCGACGTAGTCTTGACCGACCTCATGCTGCCCAGCATGTCTGGCGTGCAGCTCCTGCAGCGGGTCAAATCCCTGCAGCCGCGCACGGAAGTGGCCATCATGACCGGGCACGGCTCCATTGAGAGCGCAGTGCAAGCGATGAAACTCGGCGCTTACGACTATGTGACCAAACCCTTTCGTGTGGAAGAGCTCAAACTTATCTTGCAGCGCATGGCAGAAAAAGTCCGGCTGGTTATGGAAAACCAGTTCCTGCGCGCCCACGTGAATAACGAGATGCAACTGTCTTGCGGCTGATCGGACGGCTCAAGGATTCGCGCAGTCCGGTGCTGGTGATGGGCGAGAGTGGCACCGGGAAAGAGCTGGTGGCGCGGGCCATCCACTTTCGAGGCGCGTTTGCCAGCCGTCCGTTTGTGGCTGTGGATTGCGGGGCGCTTGTACCCACGCTCATCGAAGCAGAACTTTTCGGATATGAAAAGGGCGCTTTCACTGGCGCCATCCGTGCGAGTAAGGGGCTCTTCCATGCAGCCGATGGTGGGACCATCTTTCTGGATGAAATCGGAGAGCTGCCCCTGGAGCTGCAAACCAAGCTTTTGCGCGTGCTTCAGGAAAAAGAGGTGCGCCGCGTAGGAGGCAATGAACGGGTGAAAATCGACGTGCGCGTCATCGCCGCCAGCAACCGCGACCTCGAGGCCGCCTATCGCGATGGCACCTTACGCAAAGATCTTTTCTTTCGCCTGAATGTCATCAGCGTACACCTGCCGCCATTGCGCGATCGTAAGTCTGATATTCCTGCCCTGGTGGAATATTTTCTCGACAAGTTTTGCGCCGACAAGATCCTGCGCATGAGCAATGCCGCCATGAAATGCTTGCAGCAATATGACTGGCCGGGCAACATACGCGAGCTTGAGAACTGCATTCAACGTGCGGTCACATTGCGGAACCACGATGTGCTGGATATCAATGATCTGCCGCCCGCTCTACGCGCGCCGTATCCGGCGGGGGCGGGGGCGGCAGAGGCGACGACCGCGGTGACTGAAGGACACACCTCTGATCTGGAAGACCTGGAGCGGATTACGATTCAGCGCGTCTTCGAGCAGGTGAAAGGCGATAAGACATTGGCGGGAAAAATATTAGGCATCAGCCGGGCTACTCTTTACCGTAAGTTGAGACGGTATAAACTGCTGAAATCTTCGGTCGCGAGCGCTTAAATGCGCGGCATAAGAAATACTCATAATATTTGTCAGTCGAGTGAGACACTGTTTCATTCTGAGACACCGAGCCCTTTTTCGATAGCTGGCTTTATTTTCTAAATGGCACAAATCAAAACATTTAGGTACAATTCTGCCGCTGGCGAATTTTGGCCACGTTCGTGCTGTTACCTCATAGGTTAGCTTCACCTACTCGCAACTTTTCTTCCGGCATGAGACAGATCAGCCTTGGGGAAATGATGGTGAAGGCGCGACTCAATCCCAATTGCGCTCCGCACAATATGGACAGCATGAGGGGGTGTCGTCTGATTCATTTTGAGACGAGTGGAGGGTTGAGGTAACAGTGTCCAACCAAGCTGCAGTTGATTGGAAATTTCAGCCCCGGTCGCGGGCTGACGCGGCCCCTGCCGGCGCAGCAGAATCACCTGTCAACAAGCTGGCGCAGTTCTTCCCGGGAGCGACCGCGATGCGGATTCCAGTGCGTGTGACTGCGCTGAATGCTCAGGGAGTTGAGCCGGTGAAGCACGTATTGAACGAGAACACCGTCATTGAATTCGGGACGACGCAGGAGGTCTTGTTCATTTCCTCACTGCCGCTGGAGTTCGATGACAAAGTACGCATGGAAAACACCGACGGGTCGCTCCGTATAGATGCCGCCGTAGTGGCGGTGCAGTATCACAGTGGAAAGACCGTGGTGGCCGCCCGCTTTACGCAGGAGATTGGTAACTGGATTATCAAGGCATGACTACGACCGCCAAGCCGACGACAGAGGTTGCTGCTTACTGGCGCGAGGCCCGCAAGCTCTATACCGTCTACAGTTCGCTGCTCGAACGATTTGCGTTAGGCCTGCTCCCTTGCCGTGAGCTGGAATCGCCTATCGACCGCAGCGAGCCTGACAGCGTTCAGAACATTCAGCAATGGCTCGAGCAGATGGATGACCGCGTCCAGGTGCATCAGCTTCGCCAGCTCTTGCAGACATCGCGGCTGGGAACCGAGGATAACCTGCGTTCCCTGGTGAACCATCATTTGCAGAAAGACACCAAGACCGAATCTGACCGCGACAAAGTTGATTTTCTTCTGGTGCAGTATCCTTCTTCTTGCGCCCCTCCGGGTTTTTATGACCGCGATGTGGAGTTCGACGAAGTCGCCCAGGTTTTAGAGCCTATTCTAGGCGAAGTAGG
>QIAW01000533.1 GCA_003225655.1 Acidobacteriota bacterium | reverse complement strand
CTAGAAAATTTTTGGGAACTTGATTGGCAAATTGAAAAACTGCGGCGGCATCCCTTTGCCCCGACTCTAGCAGAGGGCAATCGTAAGCGGCGATACAACACGGGGCGTGGCGAAAGAAAATCGGGCGATGGCTCGACCGCCATCGCCCGGTCATCTCAGGGAGGAGGGAGCGGAAAGTCCCGAAGGGCCTTTCCGCTCTTTAGAGTCAAGTGGCAAGATGGGTCGGTCCAAATGGCTTATCCAAACCGGCCCCAAAAGTTGGTGATGGCGCCTGGCGGCTGGCGGCTGATCTTCCGCTGGCGCCATCTGGTTGTTGGTTATTGCACGCCCAAGCTGTTCATGAACTCGCGGGTGTAGGCGAGGGCTGGTACGTTGGTACCGCTACTGCTACTGCCACCGCCTCCGGGTGTGTCGCGGTCAAACGCCCAGTAACGGATGAGCGGCAAGCCATTGGAGATAACAAAGGCGTCAATCGTGTCGATGTCGTGCTGGCTGGTGATCTCGTCCTGCGTATCGGCCCGCCCGATCATCATGGTGACTCCAATGTGGTTAAAGGGAATACCGGACTGCTGGTTGAGCGCCTGCGCGGCTGCAATCGCGGAATTTCCCATATCGCAGGCGCCGTTGGCCACAACGCAGTTGTTCGGGTTAGTTGAGCCATAGTCGAACGTCATCAGGTTGACAACGTAGTTGCCGCCCAGGCCCAGGCGCTTGATCTCGTTCACCACCGTCGTGCCGGCGCTCCCGCCTGTAATCGGATTGGCTGCGGTGGTGCCGAGCGACTGGATGGTGAAGCTGAATTGCAGGTTGGGGAACTGCCCTTCAGCCACCTTGGTCGCATTGATCAGGTTGTCGATAAGCTGTTGGGACTGGCCAAGCTCGATGTCGAAGTCAATGCCGACCAGGTTCGCCGAATTGTATCGGTTGATGAAGTTGATCAGCCCCTGTCCACTGGAGCAGTCAAAGGAGCCATTGGCGCCGCCGGTGCTGATGATGTAGTGCTTGCCGGCGTTGACAAAGGCTTGAACGTTCATGGCCTCCATGGATGGCGAAATGCCGGCCCAGCTTTCCGAATCGCAGCTGCCGGTGGCAAACGCCCAGACTAATGTCTGGTTCGGCATGGCGCTGGTGACCGGCTGCACCGTGCCCGTTACCCCCGAGCGCTGCAGGCCGGTATTGAAGTCAGCATTGAGTGTTACATCCTTGTAGGCGGCGAAGGTCACTTTGCCGCCGCCACCACCGCCGCAACTGCTGCTTCCCGTGACACTAGCGGTGTTGCTCTTGCCTGATTGGCCGGCGCCATCGTTGGCCGCGACCTGCGCGGTGCCGATCGAACTACCGTTTTTAAAAATTGTGTAGCTGCTGATGGAGCAATTGGCAGGCGGCGTCACGGCGTTCCACCTCAGGGTCGTGCTGCCGCTGCTGACTGCGGAAGCTGTCAATCCTGTAGGTGTTGAAGGAATGGTGGAACAAGCTGAGCAGACACCCACGGAAGTCCAGGGCTGACCGCTGCCAAGAGGACCGTTGTGCGTCGCCGGGTCGTCGCCCTGCGTCCAAAAATTATTCTTGTAGTTAACACCGTTGCGGCTTACCAGCGTCCCAGGAGCACTGTAGACCGTGGCTGAATTCCACGCTGGTCCGCAGCCGCCACCGCCACCAGGGGGTGGAGTGGGAGTAGGCGTAGGAGTAGGCGTAGGCGTGGGAGTAGGCGTGGGCGTTGGTCCTGGATTGCCGCTGACCGGCTGCCAGAGAGCCGGAACGTTCGGTGGTTCCCATCCGACTTGCGAGGTGTGGGCTTGAATACATTTGTATTCCACACCGTTGAACATTACCAGCGACCCAACCGAATAAGCTGTGTTGGGCGCCCAGTTAGGAATTGTTTGTGCTGAACTTGCCAGCGGGAGGAGCAGCAGCAGAAACAACAGAACGCAAGTGCTCACGATGACCAGGGGGGTCGTCTTCATGGTTAAGCTCCTTGGGGGCGGAGATTATTTATATCCGCCCTGTTTTTTGTAACCTCAACAACAAGGTATGTTTTGCATGTGGAAGGCTCGAATCCGGAAATTTGCCTATTTGTTTCACTTCATCCAAACTCTCGAAATGTGTGCTCTATAGCACATTTCGAATTGGTCTGACATGGTATAGAGGGAATTAGAGGATGTCAATGGAATTATCGAGATATTATGCTGATAAATTGGATCTCAGCCAGCTAATTGCTATATAGCATATCCGGCATTCAGGAAAATACAATCGGCTCGCTTTGACCACATGGAGCATAAGTGGAAAAGCAGCTCCGAGAGTGGCTCTGGCGGGCGATTCCCCACCCAATTCATTTTCATTCCTAAGATTTCTTGTGCGTCTTTGTTTTGGTTTTGGCTGTGGCTGCGGGATTCACAGATTCTGCATTGACAGTGCTGCCGCTCACAGAGCCTTTAACAGTAACCCGCTCTCCGGCGTATTTGTCTAGATCAGCAGGATTGCCTTTCAGCGTGTACAACTTCTTGCCAACTAGCAAAGCGTAGTCGGAACCTCCTTTTACACATTCGCGTGTACACTCGGCGGCGCTCTTACCAGGCATCATATGACTGGCTCCACACATGCTGTCAGTTACGACACCGGTGAGAGTCGCGGGCTTCGGCGCAGGAGCAACCTTGCTGTCAGATTTTGCTTGCGCGAATGCTATTGTGCCGGCAAGCAGCAGAGCGGCGATCAGGAAGTGCTTTGTTACGTTCATTGTCATTTCCTCTCAAATTACTCCACAATCTTAGTGAAGTTGTAACCGAGCGCAAAGACAAAAGCAAATCGATGCTGCGAGCAGGCGACGAGTGACGTGAATATAAGCTATGTTCTGTGCCGCTCTTCCAATTGTTCAAGCGTGCGGGGCCAGTCTTCACGCAACAAGCGGCTCAAGGCGCGATCGGCGAGCAGCTTCCATCCCGTCTGGCAGTGCGCACAGTAGTTGGTCTCGTTGGATGCATAGCGGATGCGCTGAATCTTGGCGCCGCACCGGGGGCATGGTTTTCCATATTTGCCATGCACGGCCATTTGCTCCTGAAAGGCAGTGACTTTCTCAGGAAACTTGCCGCCCGCCTTGGCGCGAAGATTATGGGTCCACTCGGTAAGCGTCTGGCGTGTAGCCTCGAACAGCCGCGCGATGTGTTCTCCACTGAGCCGTTGGGTCAGCGCAACCGGCGAAAGCCGCGCATGATAGAGGACCTCATCCGAGTAGGCGTTTCCGATTCCGCTGAACAAGCGCGCATCGGTCAGAGCTCGCTTCAGCGTGTGATTGGTGGAGGTGAGGACCGCACTGAACTGCTCGAGCGAAGCGGAAAAGACGTCGATGCCTCCCGGGTCGAGATTGGCCAGCTCTGCTTCTCCTGCGACAACGTGAAGCGAAGCCCGCTTTCGGGCGCCAGCTTCGGTCAATGTAAGCGTTCCGGAATCGAAATAGAAGGCTGCCAGTGTGCGCTTTCCGTCGGGCGTGGTTTGACGTTGGCTCCAATGCAGACGCCCAGCGATCATCAGATGAAAAACCAGCCAGTGGCTATTTTCGAACCCTATGGCGATCCGCTTTCCTATCCGCCGCAGACCGGTCACGCGGCGGGCGTGCATGGATTCCAGGGGAGGAGCAGCGGTACGCAACAGAAAAGGCCCGCGGACTTCAGCGCGCTCGAGAACGTGGCCAACAACGCGCTGCTCCAGGGCTTCGATATAAACAACTACATCCGGCAGTTCGGGCACATCAAGAACATCCTTTCTTGAAGGTCACGGGGCGTCTAATCTTTTAATTCTACGAGAGCGCCTTAGCACGCAAGCCGCTGTTCATCAAGTAAAGATAGCTGCAAAGAATATCTTACTAACTATTTTTGCTTCACGGAGCGCAGCCGGTCGGCCGCCACCGCGAGGACGATGATTACGCCGATAATAATTTCCTGAATGTAGTTCGGCCAGCCGATCAACTGGCAGCCATTACGAAGGAACGCCATGGTCAGCGCTCCGATCATGGAGCCCAGGATGCTGCCCTGCCCGCCGCTGAGGCTTCCGCCGCCGATCACGACAGCCGCAATCACATCGAGTTCCACACCGGCGGCCACGGTCGGATCTCCCTGCCGCAACCGCGACATCTGCACCACCCCGGCCAATCCAAAGAACAGTCCACCGAGCGAGTAGATCCAGAGTTTGAGCCGGTCGGTATGAATGCCGCAGGCGCGCGCCGCGGCTTCATTCGATCCCAGGGCGAAGACGCGGCGTCCAAAGACGCTATTACGAAGCAGGAACGCGGCTATGATAGCGAGAAGTATCGTAATCCAAACTCCGGGCGCCATCAGCATCCAGGCATGCGCAGGAAAGGTGGCGGCGAGTTGGTTGAGCCAGGTGGGAGGAATATTTACGGTCTGCTGATCGGCCGCCCATTTCGCCAAACCGCGAGCCACTCCCAACATGCCAAGAGTCGCTATAAAAGGGACGACTGAAAGGCGCGTAATGGCCAGGCCATTGATACAACCAATTAGACCTCCGAGCGCAATGCCGGCCATCAATGCCGCCCATGGCGACCAACCTGCGCGCAATGCGATTGCGGAAGCGACCCCGCACAACGCGATCACCGAGCCCACAGAGAGATCGATGCCGGCACTGATAATAATCACGGTCATGCCGATTGCGCCCAGGGCGACAATCACCGTCTGGGTGAGCACGATGCGCAGATTCACGATGGAGAGATAGCGGGCAGGATTGCCGCTGATGATGGCGAAGATGGTAATGACGATGGCCAGGCCCAGGAAGGGCCCGAGGGTACGGAGCCACTGCCCCACGACAGACTTCCGGGTTTCATTCGAGATGGCGGGCGCTGACGCTATTGCGGGTGTGTTCATTGCAGGAATTCCCTTTCTACGGGGGCAGGAGTAGCCGCGCCAATGGCAGTATGCATGAGAGTTTCAGCAGTCCACTCGCCCACCGGACGCGGGGGCGACAGCACACCGCGCACCATGACAGCAATGCGATCACAGATACCAAAGAGTTCCGGCAAATAGGAACTCACTAACAGCACGGAGTTACCGGCGGCCGCCATTTCTGCAATTGCTTCGTAGATATGCGCCTTGCTGCCAATATCAACGCCGCGGGTTGGTTCATCCATCAGGACAATGCGCGCTCCCTGATGCAGCAGGCGGGCGATCGCCACTTTCTGCTGATTGCCGCCCGAGAGGTTAGCAACCGGCGACTCTGCACTGCGAACCTTAATACGCAACTTCTGGATCCAGGTCTCGGTTTGTTCGGTTTGCGAACGGCGATTGAGCCATCCCCAACGGGAACACGAGGCCAGGTTGGTGATGGTGGTGTTGTCGGCCACCGACAATTCCAGCGCCAGGCCTTCTCCTTTGCGGTCTTCGCTCAAATATCCGATACCGCGTGCCATAAGCGCATCGAGTTTTGAGCGTCGCGCCCCCGCCGGCAACAACTCCTGGCCAATGATGATTTCGCCGGTGTTGGCCGGCAGCAATCCAAGAAGACTGCGAAGCATCCGCGTGCGTCCAGAGCCGATGAGCCCGGCAACGCCCAACACCTCGCCGCGGTAAAGTTCGAAAGTGGCATCGCGAACCGCCGGAGGAGCACTCAACCGCCTTACCTCAAGCACGCGCTCAGTGCTGCGGGAG
>QIAW01000534.1 GCA_003225655.1 Acidobacteriota bacterium | reverse complement strand
AGATTTCGACGCTATCGAGCAGTACGTTAAGAATCCCAACCCTGATGCGTTGCTGATCTTCATCGCCGATCACATCAATATTCCCGCCGACGTGCGCCGTATGGATATGCAGGATAAAGAGCGCTTCGAACGCATCCGGGAAACCCTGGGCGAATTCTGCGGCATAGTTGAGTTGGCGCGCGTGGAAGAGGGTGATGCCGTGCGCTGGACATTGGAAAGCGCCGCCGCGCAAGAGGTCAAAATTGATTCCGACGCCGCCCGCGAACTTGTGGACGCCTTGGGTGGCGATATGACCATGATCTCCAGCGAGCTGGAAAAACTGGTTCTCTATGCCGGCGATAGAAAGAAGATTACGCTCGGCGACGTGGAAACCATGGTCCTGGCGGCCAAGCAACGCTCGCTGTATGAGCTGACGGATGCCATCAGCGGCAAGGACCGCTCGCGGGCGTTGAACATTCTCGATGCGATTCTCACCAGCGGCGACGGAGAAGAGGCTGCCATCGGCCATCTTTACATGCTGGCCCGTACCTTCCGGCAAATGCTGGTCATTCTGGAAAAAAATGTACGCGACTCGCGCGCCATCTGGCAGGCCCTGTGGCAGGGCTTTCGCGTTCCGCCGTTTGCCGCCGATGACGTCATCCGCCAGGCCCGCCGCTACAAATCACGCCGTGAGCTTACCCGTGCCCTGCGCCTCATCGCCCGCGCCGACCTTGCCTTGCGCAGCAATCCTCCTAGCAAGCGATTGGTTTTGGAGAACTTGATTCTGAATTTGGCCTCTGAGCCCAAAGTCCTGCCTCCGGCGTGGCAGCAGGAAGAATTGCCGGTCTAGTGGATTCCGCCACGGATGAATGCGGATTAACACGGATGGCTGAAGGGTGGCAGATCAGGCGCCGCAGGAGTGGAAAGTACCATAGACGCGAGGTCAAGCGAATTCCTAGGCTTTCTGTCGAGAACTCAACGAAGTAGATGCGGCTTCAAAGCGGAACTGAGAGCTTGAAGCTAACTACGCCATCTTCTGCAGGCGGGCCGAGAGGCGTGACTTATAGCGGGCGGCGGTGTTCTTGTGGATCACGCCCTTCTGGATGGCCTTGTCAATGACCGCAACCGTCTCGCGGAATTTTGCTGCAGCGGCGGCTTTGTCTTTGCCGGCGAGAGTTTCGCGCAGGCCGCGGATCTGGGTACGCAGGGTGCTGGTATTCGAACGGTTATGGGTGGTGCGTTTTTCTGTTTGCCGGGCGCGCTTCAGCGCCGAAAAATGATTAGCCATAATTAAGTGAAGACCCTTCAGAAGCCGCTGGGAAGCAGCGGTCCAGGAAAATGTTTCCGAACAACGCGGAATATTGTATTGTACGCAAACCGGACATTCGCGGTCAAACCTATGGCAAACGGGTCTCCTCTTGATAGGCTCAAAGACTATATCAATTCCAGCTCACCCCTGGTGATCATGGAGACCATCGAGGAGCAGCGCGCTCTCGACCTGGTGCGCCTGGCGGCCAGCGATCTGCAACTCACGGTTTTTGAATGGAGCGTGGCTGACGGCCTCAGGCGCTACGATGCCAAACCCAACCGGCCGATTCCCTCCGGCCATTACGCCGTGCAGGATTTCAATGCGCCCATCACGCAGAACGAGATCAACATCGCCAGCGGCGCGGGATCAATTTTGAACACGCAGGAGCCGGCGGGCGTGCTGGCGCACCTGCTCACTCTCACGCTGCCGGCGGTCTACATCTTGAAGGATTTTCACCGCCACATCGAAGACGCAGTGGTTGCGCGCCGTCTGCGCGAGGTGGCGCAGGAGTTTTCAGACAAGCATTGCACGCTTGTCATCACCGCTCCTTCGATTGCGCTTCCACCCGAGTTGCAGGCTGAGGCCGAGTTCCTCGATCTGCCGCTGCCCGACCGCACGCGCCTGAAGCAGATCGTGGAAGAGACCTTCCAGCAGCTCAGCAAGAGGCTGACCGTGAAACACAAAACTTCGCCAGCCGACTTGGAAGCCATGGCCGGCAACTTGTGCGGCCTGACCGAGGAAGAGGCCGAGCGTGCCGTGGCCAACGCCGTAGTTAGCCGTTACGCTCTCTGCCCTGAGGTTGTGACCGATGTGCTGGAGGCCAAGAAAGAGATGCTGCGGCGCAGCGGCATGCTGGAGTTCATCGACGTCGAGGAGAACCTCTCTTCCATTGGCGGCCTCGAGAATTTGAAGAAGTGGCTGGGCCGCCGGGCGGGTACCTGGGAAGACAGCGCCCGCGCGGCGGGATTAGAGCCGCCTCGGGGGGTGATTATCCTCGGGGTGCAGGGATGTGGCAAAAGCATGTGCGCCCGCGCCATCGCCGGCGAATGGAAGCTGCCCCTGGTGAAATTTGACACCTCTGCGATCTATGACAAATTCGTGGGAGAAACCGAAAAGCACATCCGCAAGATGTTCATCATCGCCGAACAACTGGCGCCGGCCGTGCTGTGGATTGACGAATTGGAAAAAGTTTTTGCCGGAAGCGGTCCCGATTCGGCGTCGGTGGATGCAGGGGTGAGTTCCCGGCTGCTGGGTTCCTTCCTCTGCTGGATGCAAGACCGCAAGGCGGCGGTTTTTGTGGCTGCCACCTGCAACAACGTGAATGCGCTTCCGCCGGAGCTGATCCGCAAGGGCCGCTTTGACGAGATATTCTTTGTCGACCTGCCCAACGCCGCCGAGCGCAAAGCGATATTCACCGTGCAATTGACCCGGCACAAACTGAATATCGTGGAATTCAATTTGCCCAAATTGGTGGCTGCTTCACAGGGCTATTCCGGGGCAGAGATTGATGCCGCCATCAAATCGGCCATGTACTCCGCCTATGCCGACAAGAAGTTTCTCACTACAGATACCATTCTGGAGGAGTTGGCCGCCACCGTACCGCTTTCGGCCACGCGCGCGGAGGATATTGACCGGCTGCGCGCCTGGGCCCAGGAGCGGGCGGTACATGCGTCAGCGCCGGAGGCGGCGGAGGTCTCCGCGTAGAAACTAGCACTCAGCATTCAGCCAGGGAAGCAGCTTTTAGTCTTCTGGATTGCATCCTCCAAACAAGTACACGAGCCTTGTTTCCTCTCTGACGCTGTTTAGGGGCTGAGTGCTGATTGCTGAGTGCTGAATGCTGCTACTCTGAAATTAATTTTTTGTGAAAACCTGAGCCCGGTGGTCATGGATTTCATCTAACGGTAAGTGAAGTACTTACGGGGAAACAGGGCATAAAAATCGCCCTCAGGGGTGATTTCGGTTGTTGACTCCACCGCTGCTCCGGAGTACGCTTAGCCCAATGAGTGCTTCCACATTGTGGCGAGCATTGCACCCGCAGCGGTCATTTCCCGACATACGCTCTCTTTCACAAAAGTGGTGTATTTGCGCCCTGGCGCCGGTTTTAGACCGGTTCTTGCACGGCGCGGCCCGGAGGTCCTCAGAACAAACTAGATGAAGAAGAACATTGCACTAAGCCCCAAGATTGAAACCCTGTTTGGCACGCGTGACGAAAACCTGCATTTGCTCGAAGACGGCCTGAACGTTTCTATTGACCTGAAATCCGACTCTGTTGAAATTGAAGGCATCCCCAGCGATGTTTCGCGGGCGGAACAGGTGTTCGCCGACTACGCCCACTTGCAGCGCAACGGCTTTGCCTTTTACAACGGCGACCTGGGTTCCATGCTGCGCATCGTGATTTCTGATCCCAATGCCAGCCTGCGCACGCTCGCCGAAGCCAGCAAGCAACGCGCCGTCGGCAAGCGCAGCGTGCAACCCAAGAGCGTCAACCAGAAGCGTTACATCGAAGCCATTGAGAATAACGACATGGTCTTCGGTATTGGCCCGGCAGGCACGGGAAAGACCTACCTCGCGGTGGCGATGGCGGTCTCTGCCCTGGTCGCCAAGCAGGTGAACCGGATCATCCTCGCCCGCCCCGCGGTCGAAGCCGGCGAGCGCCTTGGTTTTTTGCCTGGCACCTTG
>QIAW01000532.1 GCA_003225655.1 Acidobacteriota bacterium | reverse complement strand
TAATGCGTCCATAGGTCAGGTGCTGATTTGTGCTGTTCTTGGGTGAAACCGAAATGTTGCGGCCGGTCTTCGCATTGGTTTGGCGAAAAACCATTCGATCGACTGCAGGTAATGTTTGCGTGCTCATGTTTCTATCTCCGCTGGGTCGAAAAGCGACCTATTTTTAGGGCGGCGGGCTCAGAACCATGCTGAGTTCCCGTCGATTTGCCTACCGCCGCTCCAATCAAGATATTAACTTAACTATTGCTGCTCAAAATCTTAAGTTCATCTAATAAAACGCCGGACATGGCCAATCAAGGCAAGTATTAAGAGCTTCTCCAAGCTCAAAGCCCGCACCGATGCCGCCGCTGAACTCTGTTTATGGCGATCAACTTGAGGCCGAACGATTACGCACTTGCAGAGCCGACGCGCAGAGCCCTGGACCGCTTCCCTGGTTTTTTGCCGCCGTTCCCGCCACTCTTTGGCTCACCATTCTTTAACTCGCCACTCTTTGGCTCAGCAATAGCGTGAAACCCAAGTTCCTTCGATAGCGACTCCGCCGCCGCCGTTATGGACTTGGCCAGAACTGGAATCTTTTCTGCATCGATGCGGAATGTCGGCCCGGAAACGCTCACCGCAGCCACGGGGTCTGTAGAAAAATCACGGACCACTGCTCCCACGCAGCAGACACCCTCTTCGTTCTCCTCGTTGTCAATCGCGTAACCAATTTCCCGTACACTGACCAACTCGGCCTTCAACTCTGCCATCGTGCCGACGGTTTTTCGTGTCAGTTGACGCAGGCCATGTTTTTGTACGGCAATCTCAACCTGGCTCTCAGGCAAGTGCGCCATAATGGCCTTGCCAACGGCGGTACAGTAGGCTGGATTTCTGCGTCCCACGCTTGAAGCCAGGCGCACACTTCGTCCTGGTTCCACCTTGTCAACGTACACCACCTCGCCGTCATCATAGACGCACAAATGCACCGTCTCCCCGGTTTCGAGAACAGCTCTCTCCAGGAATGGGCGCGCGCGCTCACGTAAGTCAAGCTGCGATACCGCCCTTGTTCCCAATTCAAAGAGCTTGAGTCCGAGCCGGTATTTGCCTCTTTCCGCGTGTTTTTCCAGCAATTTGTGGCGCTCCAAGACCATGATCAGGCGGTGCGCAGTGCTCTTGTGCAACCCCAGCGATTCGGAAATCTGGCCCAATGTCAGGTCAGGGCCGTCTTGGGAGAGCGCTTCCAGGATGGCCAGAGCGCGATCAAGTACCTGAATCTTGTAGGGAGAGTGACCGGCGCGGGTTGTCTTACTATGTGACACGGTGCGTCATTATATAAGAATAGACCGCTAAGTCAAGGGGGAGGTAATCCTTCCAAAACCGCCAGCAGGTTAAAACTTATGGTCCCAAAACTCGCAACAACGGACAAATCAGAATTGCAACACGCGCGCCAGGCTCGAATAGTCATCCGTCCACAGCGGCAAGTCAGGATTGGCAGTAGGCATGTGCCAGCGTGGATCGGCGCTGATACCGGGGAGCATCTGGCCCTGCCTGGCCATCACAATCCAGCGCGACGTCATTTTGCCCATTTTTACATCCTCCATGGAAAGTCCCAGATCATCGCGCTCGAGCACCGACAAATTGGCGTCGGCTGCCAGTGCTGTCAATACCGGGGCGAGATCGAAGTTGCGATTCGAAATGTGAAAAGCGAGAATGCCGTCATTCGAGATTCTGGCGAGATATAGAGCCAGCGCTTCCCGAGTAAGCAAGTGAACCGGGACTTGATCGCCCGAATAAGCATCGAGGATCAGTAAAGCATAGCGTCGCGATACATCTTCAGACAATCGAAGCCTTCCATCGCCCAGCACAACTGTGGCATCTGCTCCGCACGTATCGAAGACGGAGAAGATATCGGGATCGCGCGCAATGGCAACCACAGCAGGATCAAGTTCGTAAAATGTCCACCGCTGTCCCGGCTGCCGATAACAAGCGGTAGAGCCGATGCCCATACCTACAACCCCGATTTCACGGTTTCCGAAACGCTCGCTTCCCCACTGAAAGATGTCGCCTAAAGGACCAGACCTCGAGTAGTACGCAGCCGGCTCGCTTGCCGAGCCCGGATCAACCAACTGGATGCCGTGTATGGTGCCAGCAGAGACAAAAAAATGGAAGCGCTGCTGTGAATCAACCACAACCCGCTTGGATCCGAAGAAATTGCGCTCGCGCAGGAGCGGCTGGCCGTTCTCATCGGGGAGAATGGCGCCGGCTGCCAGCAGTGCCGCCACGGCAATGGCAAAGCGGAGACGGCGGCGGAAGAACAGGAGCGCCAGTCCGGCAGCGATCGCAAGCCACAATCGTTCGGTTGCGGCGATGCCTGCATGCTCAAGGGGGGCCCACCTCACCATCAGCAGGGCACCAAAGGCGAGAAGGATTCCGGCGCCTGCATCGAGAACCCACCGAAACCAGCCGGCAGGCCGAGACGCTGATGAAGGCAACAGCAGACACGCAAGAACGATCGCGATTGGATATTCGGCAATCGTCGTAAAAAAATGCGGAACAAGAAAGACTTCGACGACCCCTCCGAGTGCTCCTCCTGCCGCGACCCAGACGTAGAATTCGGTCAGCTCCGCGACCGGTGGACGCAACAAAGCCAACCGCGCCGTCAAGCCCACCAGGAGAACAAAAAATGCCGCGAGATGGAGTGCAACGTACGGAACGAGCGAAACCTTTTCATGCAGTGCGAGCAGTACGATGACCGGCAAGAGAGTAAAGGGCAGCGCTTGGATGACACCTAGCGAGCGGAGCCGGCGAAGCCCCGCAAACACGACCACGAATGCCAGCAGGTAAAGCGCAAGCGGCAATGTCCGTACAAACGGGATTGGGGCAATCTCTGTAGAAAGATGATTCGTCAATCCCAGCAGCAACAGCACCTGCAGCGCGGAAATGGCGGTCCACTTTGTGCGACTCCCTCGGCTGATCGGGGAACCAGCCTGCTCTTTATTTGCAGGCGTCTTTTGGTTGAGAGGCCGGCCGGCGGAGGAAGCATCCCGCCGAGCGGTCGGCGCTCCCGCGGGGTTCTTGTCTTGCAAAAGCAGATTCGCAGCAATCGCGAACTGTACGAGCATCAACATGACATAACATCCAGTCCAGACAAGCGATTGGACCGATAGTCCGAGGAGCGGCTCGACTGCAAACGGATATGCAGTAAGCGCAACGATGCTGCCCAGATTACTGAACGCAAACAACGCGTAAGGATTCCCGGCCTCCCCACCACGCCGCGCCCACCATGCTTGCAGCAGCGGACTCGTAGCCGATAGCGCCATGAAAGGCAAGCCAATTCGCTCGATTAAGACCACCAGTAACGAAAGCGGAGCAGGACATTCGGAACACGCAGCTTGAGACGGAGTTCGGATGGGAAGGACAAATACGGCGGCCAGCAGCAAAGCTCCATGGATGATGACCTGCTGCAGCAACGGCTGACGCGCAAGCATGTGCGCATAGAGATAGCCGCACAGCAACGCAAGCGTAAAAAACAGGTACGCCGCGCCCCAGACAGCCGCCGAGCCACCATAGAGCGGCAGGGCCATTTTGACGACCAGCGGCTCAAGCGAGAAAAGTAAGAACGCGCTCAGGAAGGCACAGACTCGATATACCACACCCACTCCGGCTGCATTGTGACTTGTGGAAGCAGAAGGTTCACCCAATATCTGAGATCTTCCAGGGCCGGTATGCGGGGAAACTGACCTGGGCCTTATGGCGTCACCTCTGTGCTCTCTGCCAGCTTCGCGCGTTCGTTGTTGCCGTGCAGATCAACGATGGCAATGTCATAAAGGTACTTATGCCGGCGACTACCTTAAGCATCCTAAAACGACAGCATGGTGATTGAACCTTAGAATTCCATGCAACTTTTCCAGAATCCACGTAACAGAATCCAGATGAGATCCACGGTTGCGAGAGATGAAAATAACACATTCTATTAATCCGCCAAGCATGATCAGCACACTTTTGAGTTTTTCCAAAGTTATTGTTTAATGTATTTGATTTGACAGTACCCGGAAATAACTGTAAACGTTTACGCTGCCATCATCGAGGCAGGAAGCAGTAATTCAAGAACTTGCCCGCAACTGGACATCGGGAAGCAAATACCCCAGCGCGATCTGTACAGTTCCACCACGAAACTGCACAAACACCGTGAGGAGATAATTCATGAACAAAGAATTCTCTGCTGTTTCCACACTAACCGGACGTCGACTGATCGTACTCTTGACCATACTGTTTCTGGCGCTTCCGGTTCTGGCCCAAGTAAACGTTGTCACACAGCACAACGACAACCTGCGTACGGGTGCTAATTTGAACGAGACCATCCTCACGCCCAGCAATGTGAATGTGAACCAATTCGGTATGCTGTTCAAACGGACAGTCGATGATCAGGTTTATGGCCAGCCGCTGGTTGTCACCAATGTGAACATCGCCGGCGGCACGCATAACGTGGTCTACATCACGACCGTGCACAACAGTGTCTATGCCTTCGATGCCGACAATGGCACCCAATACTGGCATAAGACGCAAAGCGACGTTGGCTTTGGCGCTCCGATTGCCGCCAGCAGCCATTTTGGCTGTACCGACATGACCGGCAATATCAATATCGTGGGCACGCCGGTCATTGATGACAATACCAACACTTTATACGTGGTCTCCCTTGGTCCCTCCGGCACCAGCTTTGCGCAACACCTGCATGCATTGGATCTTTCTACAGGCGCGGAAAAATTCGGCGGCCCAAAGCAGATCACAACCTCTGGATTCAATGCCGTGAACGAAAATCAGCGGCCTGCCCTGTTGCTGGCCAATGGAAACGTATATCTCGGTTATTCCTCGCATTGCGACCAGAATACCTATCACGGCTTCCTTATTGGCTACAATGCCAGCACGCTGCAGCAAATTGGAGTGTTCAATAGCTCGCCCAACACCTCGGGAAAGGGCAATGCTATCTGGCATTCGGGTTCGGGCCCATCCGCCGATGCCAGCGGAAACATTTACGTCACGACCGGCAACGGCACCTGGGACGGGGTTTCGCGTTTTAGTGAAAGCGTCGTCAAGCTAAGCCCCTCTTTGCACATGATTGACTGGTTCACCGTCGCCAATCATGCGACGCTCGACAGCACCGACGCAGACTTTAATACGTCAGGTCCCATGTTGCTGCCGGGTACAAACTTCGTCATCAATGGAGGCAAGCAGGGCGTCTTATATTTACTGGATACCAACAACCTTGGTCACTTAGGTGATGCCAGTGCGCTCCAACATTTTCAGGCAACGGTGAGCGGCGGCAAGGGCCACCTGCACAGCTTCGTCTTCTGGAACAGCGCGGTCAACGGTCCCCTGCTTTACATGTGGCCCCAGACCGATAAGCTGCGCGTGTTTAAATTCAATGGCTCGCGATTCACCACCACGCCCTTCATGGCCAGTCCCACCGCCAACACTGGACATCCGGGTGGAATGCTTTCGCTTTCGGCGAACGGAAGCACCAATGGAATTCTCTGGGGGGCGATTATGGCCAGCGGCGACGCATGGCACTCTTCGCGGCCCGGGATCCTGCACGCTTTTGACGCAAACAACATCAACAACGAGTTATGGAATTCGCTGCAGGACAGCACCCGTGATAACTGCAACAACTATTCCAAAATGGCTCCACCCACCATCGCCAACGGCAAGGTGTATCTGCCCAGCTTTGGAACCGCGAATGCCGGCAGCGGGGGATTCTGCGTCTATGGACTGCTGAATAACGGCAATCCAGATTTCTCAGTCTCAGCTATGCCGGGTTCGCAGACTGTAACCGTGGGTAATAGCACCAGCTATACAGTAACGGTATCCGCGCTCAATGGATTCACCGGCACCGTATCTCTCGCCGTAAGTGGCCTGCCGTCAGGGGCGGCCGGTGGATTCACTCCTGCTTCGGTAACCGGGTCGGGCACTTCGACGCTGAGTGTCTCCACTTCCAGCACGACGGCGCCTGGAACCTATACGCTCACAATTCATGGAACCAGCGGCAGTTTGGCGCATACCAGGAATGTAACGTTAATAGTCAATCCGACAGGAAGCACATGCGTAACCGCCGGCACCACGTGGCAGAACAGCCCCTTTGCATCCCAGACGGGAACCTTCACCGCGGTGTTTGACGGCACGCCTTCGGCCTCGCCCATCAACAGCGTGATGGGGCTCTCGCATGGCGCGCAGACCGCCTACACCGGCTTTGCCACCCTGGCGCGTTTCAATCCTTCCGGAAACATCGATGCCCGCAGTGGCAGCGCTTATACGGCAGCGTCGACCATACCTTACTCGGGCGGAAAGACGTACCACTTCCGTCTGGCAGTCAATATTCCGGCCCACACTTATTCGATCTTTGTCACGCCTCCAGGTGGGACGGAGTTGACCGTGGGCACGAACTTCAACTTCCGTACGGAACAGGCTACCGCCTCTATTCTCGACAATTTTGGCGTCGTCGCTTCCACCGGCTCGAACACGGTCTGCAATTTCTCCGTGCAGTAGTTTCTGCATCCAAATCTTAGGCGCCTCCGCGCGCCTAAGAGATGCTGTGACGAAATGGGTTTTGTATGATCTTGAAACTAAATTAAGGAGCGAACAATCACGATGACTTGGGAAAAACCGAAATTTGAAGAAGTTCTGTTGAACTGCGAAATCAACTCCTACGCGCCCGCAGAGCTATAAGCCGCTGCAGCGTAGGTTAACATTCATAGGGCCGGTTCGCACGGGGACTGTAAGAGTCTGCATGCCTTGTCACTTCTCTTCCCGGCGGACAGGCCCTTACTCTTGCTTCTGGGGCTTGTGCTCTGCACGCCCGGTCCCTCCCTGTCCTAAAGCCCTATTCTTGTTTGTCTAAGGGGGCAATCCAGCAGCTCACATCCGTCGGACCGCAATTCGTCATTGCCAATATGGCTTCTTTCGGAGTATAAAACCTAGCTAAGCAGTCTTAAGCCCGCCCTGAACGCCGCGCCCCCCAACGGACAGGAGACTAGGAGTCTTGGTGTCTAATCCTGGGCGTAGATCGCAGCCAGATCCCCACGTCGCAATCCCCGGATCCAATCCTGCGCCCCTTCGGACCCAGCGCGAAGCGGAATTGCTCTACCATGCGCTGTTCAACCAGATCGCCGATGCTGTTTTTGTGATTGACCGCCAGACGCGCCATTTTGTTGACTGCAATGAGGCTGCCCTGCGCCAGTATGGTTACTCCCGCGACGAATTTCTTAGCATGAGTCCGCTGGATCTGCACCTGCCGGAAGACCGCAACTTTGTGGAGAAGCGGATTGCAGAAACTCGCGGCGGCGTCAGCCGGGTATACACACACTGCACTCGAACCGGAGCTTCCCTGTGCGTGGAAGTCAATAGCAGCGTGGTCAACTATAACGGCCGTGAGTGCCTGCTCAGCGTCGTGCATGACATCAGCGCGCGCATGCAGGCGGAGCAGGCTTCGCGCGAAAGCGAAGCACAATTTCGCGCCATGGCAGAAACCGCGGCTGCTTCCATTGCCATCTATCGGGATGACCGGTTTATCTATGTAAACCCAGCCTGCGAGGCCCTCACAGGATACGCGCGCCAGGAACTGCTCCAGATGAAGTTCTGGGACATAGTGCATCCCGATATGCGTGAACTGGTTCGGCAGCGCGGCAAAGAACGTCAAAAGGGAAAAATACCGCTTCCCATGCGCTACGAGCTCAAGATTTTTCGCAAAGAAGGCGACGTTCGCTGGCTCGATTTTACTGCTGACGCCATTGAGTTCGGAGGCAGTAAAGCTGTCTTATTAACCGGTTTTGATACCACCGAACGCAGGCAGGCAGAAGAGAATGTGCAGGTGCAAAAGGCCTACCTGGAGCAATTGTTTGAGAGCGCGCCGGAAGGAATTGCCGTAATTGACGCCGAAGGCAAGATTCTGCGTATCAACCGCGAATTCACCTGCATGTTTGGCTACACCGCAGCCGACACCACCGGCAAGATGATTTATGAGTTGGTGGTGCCAGCCGAGAAAATGCAAGAAGCGCTAGGCTTGATCAAGCGCGCCACCGAGACAAACTGCGCTGTATGCCATCTATCGCGACGTGAGTGAGCGGCGAAAAGCGGAGGCCAGGCTGCGCGAGAGCGAGACGCAATTTCGTGTCATGGCTGAAACCGCAGGTTCTGCAATCTTTATTTATAAAGGTGACAAATTTGACTACGTGAATCCAGCCACCGAAGCAATCACCGGCTACAGCCGCCAGGAATTGTTGAACATGAATTTTTGGGACATAGCCCATCCCGACATGCGCGATATGATCCGCCAGCGCGGTCTTGATCGCCAGGCAGGCAAGCCGAACGTTCCCACGCGTTACGAAATCAAGGTCGTCCGTAAAGACGGCGAGGTGCGATGGATTGACTTTGCCGCCGGCGTAATCGGGGTGGGAGGAAACCCGTCTGGGTTCGGAAGCGGTTTCGACATCACCGAGCGCAAGCGGGCGCAGCAGTTACAGTCGGCGCTCTATCGCATTGCAGAGACGGCGCGTCTTTCCTCAGACCTGCAACAGCTCTACACTTCCATCCATGCCATCCTGAGTGAATTGATGTACGCAAAGAATTGCTACATCGCCTATTACGACCCCACAACGGATATTGTGAGCTTCCCGTATTTTGTTGACGAATATGACCCGCCGCCCAGTCCAAGGGCCATGCGGCGCGGAATCACCGAATACGTGCTTCGCACCGGTGAGCCACTATTGGCAACCACGGAGATACTTGAGGAACTGGAAAACCAGGGCGAGGTAGACCGTATCGGGGAGCCTTCGCTCGATTGGATGGGCGTGCCTCTGAAAAAAGGCAATGAGACCTTTGGGGTGCTGGTGCTGCAAACGTATGAACCGAATGTGCGTTATGGCGAAAAGGAAAAGCAGATCCTGAGCTTTGTCTCGCAACAAATCGCCAATGCAATTGAGATTAAGCGCAACGAAGAGGCGCTACGCTCTTCTGAGGCGCGCTATCGCACTTTGGTGCAAAGCGCCGTCTACGGTATTTATCTCATCAGTGTGGACGACAGATTCACCGATGTGAATCCTGCATTGGTCTCTATGTTGGGCTACGAGCGGGCGGAAGAGGTGCTAGGCTTGCATCTGGTTCCCGATGTCTTTGTGAATCCCGAAGAGCACGCCCGCCTGGTTCAGCAGTACCGCCAGACCCAGCGGGTTGAGGGTGTAGAGGTCAAATGGCGCCGCAAAGATGGCCGCCAGATCACAGTGCGGCTCAGCGGCCGGGCAGTGCTGGACCACCATGGGCACGTTACCGGATTTGAGATTATTGCCGAAGACGTAACCGAGCGCCTCGCGATCGAAGAGCAATTGCGCCAATCGCAGCGTATGGAAGCCGTGGGACGCCTGGGCGGCGGAATCGCCCACGACTTCAACAACCTGCTGACGGTAATCCGGGGCAACACCGAGTTGCTGCTGGAAGAAGTTAAGACCGCGCATCTGCGCGCTGAAGTGGAAGAGATCGGCAAAGCGGCCGATCGCGCGACTGAGTTGACGGTGCAACTGCTCGCCTTCAGCCGCCAACAGGTGCTTGCGCCGAAAGTGCTTGAATTAAACACCGTGATTTCCAACATGGAAGGGTTTTTGCGCCGTCTGCTGGGTGAAGATGTTGAATTGAGCACGAAATCGCAACCGGACCTGGGACGGGTGAAAGCAGATCCCGGACAAGTAGAGCAGGTCATCATGAATCTCGCTGTCAATGCGCGTGATGCCATGCCCCATGGCGGCAAGCTTTCGGTTGAGCTTGAGAATATTTGCCTCGATGAGAAATACGCGCGCGCGCACCGCGACGTCGCGCCCGGTGACTACATCCGGATGAGAGTGACCGATACCGGCATCGGCATGGATCGCACTACTCGCTCCCGCATCTTCGAACCGTTTTTCACCACCAAACCGGCTGGCCAGGGCACAGGACTTGGCCTCTCAACCGTCTACGGCATCGTGCAGCAGAGCGGTGGCCACATTTGGGTTGACAGCGAGATCGGCAAAGGAACAGCTTTTGAAATCTATCTCCCCCGGGTCAGCGAACCGGCGGCAAAAATCGCGCAACGCTCTGCCGATCCGGAGATCCCCAAGGGAACAGAAACCGTGCTCCTGGTGGAGGATGAAGATGGAGTCCGCGAACTGGTGAGCCAAATCCTCGTGAAGAATGGATACAAAGTAATTGAGGCGGCCGAAGGGGAAGAGGCCTTGCGCATCTGTGACAGCCGTCCCGAGCGGCTCGACCTGCTGCTCACCGATGTAGTGCTGAAAAGCATGAACGGAGGCGAACTGGCGCAGCTTCTTGTTGCCAAGTATCCGCACCTGAAAGTTCTTTACATGTCCGGCTATTCCGACGATGCCGTCGAGCACCGTGGCGTCTTCTCTGGCAACAGCGCCTTTCTGCAAAAACCTTTTTCCACTCGTGCGCTGGTGCAGAAAATGCGCGAGGTCCTGGACTCAACCCCGAAATAAGTTTTTTCAAAACTTTTACTCTGATGGCCAAAACCAAAATGGAAGAGTTTCCCTGTTGGCATTTTTTTGGAGCATGTCCCAAAAATAGGGTTTGAAGAGGCACGTCTTCCCAGAGCCTGCGAAGCCAAGGCCACAACTATTTTTGAAACATGCTCCTTGTTTTGAAACATGCTCTTTGCAAATTTGACGATTGAGTCGCTACTCTTTCGCCGGAGAGCCGTCGGCTGCCACGATCACCTCAGACTTCTTTCCTCCCTTGGTTAAGCCGGCTTCATAAACGATCTTCTCGCCTTCAGTGATCTTCTCGACTTTTCTGATCTTGGCGCCGGCAGCTTGCTTTTCAATAGCAGCTTTGGCGGCCGCGGGAATGCTGTCGAGCGTGGTTTCTTCTTCTACCGCCAAAAGCTTGCCGCTTTCGTCAAAGGTAATGTCCTTTCCGTGACCATTTACCTTGGTCTCGGCCTCATACTCGGTCTTTCCATCTTCAACATCCTTAGAAACTCCAAGCAAAGTGGCGTCCTTAGTGTTGTCTTTGATCGCCTGTTGAACAGCAGGTGGCAGGTCTTCCATTTTGACCTTCTTTTCAGCGGCCAGGGCGACCGTGGCTGCCAAGACGCCCAATACGATAGTGCTGGTAATGAGTGTTTTCATGTTTGAGGAAACTCCTTCGCACAACATTGTGCCGAAGTATTCTGAAAGAGTTCTGAAGATGAATAAGAAAATTTGGGTCACAGGTTTTTGGACAAGTTGCATTTCTACGCCCCTGGAAGCACGCGTCAGGTCAGCCGTGGACCAGTATCTACGAAATCAGAGTAGCGAGACTAACTCTGAAACTGATCGATGATGATCGGCAATCGCACGCGAAAAACAGATCCAGATTCAACCGTGCTTTCACACTCCACTTCGCCGCCGTGCCTTTCAGCAATCCAGCGGGCGATAGAAAGCCCCAGACCTGCGCCTCCGGTGTTACGGGAGCGGTCTTTTGCCGCGCGATAGAAGCGTTCGAATACATGAGGAAGGTCGTCCGGCGAAATTCCCGCACCCGTGTCTCGCACCTCGACCACGGCGCTTTGTCCGCTCCCCACTCTCTCAATGCTGAGATTCACGCCCACCTTCCCGCCTGAAGGCGTGTACTTAATGGCATTGTCGAGCAGGATGAGAAACATTCGGCGAATCGCCTGCTGATCTCCTCGAATCGTGCACTCAGGCGGATCGCTGACTTCGAGGCACACTCCTTTGTGTTCCGCCAGAATACCGACTTCCGCGCAAGCATCCCGCAGACATTCGGCAAGACTGATAGGCTCCTCGACTATGCTGTCCGCTCCGGCATCCGCGCGAGCCAGCAGCATCAGGTCTTCGATCAAACGAGACGTTCGCTCGCTCTCTGTGAGTATGCCATCCAGCGCCTTCCTGTACTCTTCCGGACTCCGAGGCTTGCTGCGCGCGAGTTCCGCGGTTGTGCGGATGATTGCAACCGGGGTTCGCAATTCGTGCGAGGCATCTGCCGTAAACTGCGTGATTTGCCGGAATGCGGCCTCCAGGCGAGCAAACATGGAATTGAGGGTGGCCGAGAGCCGGTCGAGTTCGTCGCCCGTCTTGCGTAGCGGCAGGCGCTGGGAGAGGTTATACGCTCCAATTTCCGCAGCGGTGCGCGTAATTTGGTCTACAGGTTCAAGCGCGCGGCGGCTCATCCAGTACCCCCCTGCGGAAGCGAGTAGTAATACCAGGGGGCTTGCCAGCAAAGCGGTCCATGTCACCCCATTCAACATCTCGTAGTACTCTTCCACTGGGACGCCAATCTGTGCGAGAGCTAACTGGTTTGGCCCGAGTTGCACCGGCGCTGAAAGCACGCGCATCGGCTTACCATCCGTCATGACGGTGTTTATTTTTCCCTTATTGGGAAGATGCGAGGCATCCTCGTTCGGCAAGGCCCATCCTTGTGTCTCCGGGGCCTGATAAATCCAGCGGCCATCGCTGCCAAGGACGCGAAAACTCGTTCCTGAGAGTGCCGCGTCCTCTGCCAGCTCCTCCGCCACGGGTTCCGCATCTGGAGTGGAGCTCTGTTTCTCCACGTAGGTGCGCATTGCCTTGAGGCGCGAGCGTAAATCCTTGTCTACGGTACTGTGGATACTGTCCCGAATCGCCCACCACACCACGGCTCCGGCGGCGGCAAAGGTCACCATAAGAATGAGGGCATACCATGCGGTAAGCCGGAAGCGGATCGAGCGCCGGTTCATTCTTCCTCTCGCAGAATATAGCCATAACCCCGCACCGTCTGGATGAGCTTCCGCTTCTGTCCATGGTCGATCTTGTCGCGCAGGAGTTTGATGAAAGCATCCACCGTATTGGCTTCTATCACCTCTTCAAAGCCCCAAACCGCTTCGATGATGGCAGAGCGGGAAGCCGCGCGGCCCGCCCGTCGCAGCAAAAACTCCAATACGCGAAACTCTGTAGCGGTAAGGTTGATCTTCTGCCCGGCTCGCGTTACTTCACGGCCTGCCGGGTCAAGTACCAGATCGTCCATCTGCAGTGTGGGCATTGCCGGCCTGGCTGCGCGGCGCGAGATCGCCCGCAGCCGGGCAAGCAATACATTAAAGGCAAATGGTTTGGTGAGGTAATCATCGGCCCCGGCGTCGAGACCTTTGACAATGTCGCTGGCGGCATCGCGCGCCGTCAGCATGATGATCGGGACTTTCTGGCCCGCCGCCCGCAGCCGCCGTGCAACTTCAATGCCATCCATGCCCGGCATCATTACGTCGAGCACAATTGCATCGAAATTGCTCGTTTTGGCCGCGTGCAGCCCTTCTATGCCGTCGCGAGCCAGGGTCACCGCGTGGTTCTGCTCCTCAAGGCCCTGCCGCAGCAGCTCGCCCATCGGCGCCTCATTTTCCACTACCAATATCCACACTCGACCGGTTCTCCTCGCACACGACGGGTTTCACGACAAGCGGCTCGGCCCAGGTTGATCGTATGCACTTACTCTGAAGAATTCATGAAGTGCAAAGCAGCTTTGTGTCCCGCATGATCATGACTTGGATGCAGTCGCCACCGGCTCACATTTCAACAAACTCTCAGCCGATATTCAATGCGTGGAGCCTTCTTCGGCACGCACTTTCCCTTGAAACATTCTGTAGACAAACACGAAATATCCGATTGCCAGCGCCATGCCGAAGCTCCACCAGATCAGGCCTACGGAAAGGGAGCCGTTGTGGAAACCAACAGGTTGGGATAAACCCCTGCTGCCGCGCCTACCAACATAAAAACCAGGTAAGCGCTGGAAGCAAGAAAAGCCGCTTTGTCGGCGCCCTTCCGCCGGAAGTGCGGCATCAAGAAGAGGCTGGCCGCTACTGCAAGCGGTATGACAAAGAATACCGGAAATCGTTTGTAGTTATTCAGCAGCTCAGGACGAACTATGAGCGTCGCCACCAGGCTTGCCAGCGTCACCATCACCAGTACCGGCCACAGCGATGCCGCCACTCCGCGTGCGCGCAAATTCAGATCTCCTTCGGTTTTCAACGCGAGATAATGTGCGCCGTGCAGGGTCAAGGCCACCAGCGCCACGACTCCGGCAATGATGGTGTACCAGTCCAGTATCCCCGGCTGCGGCCCCACGCTCCAATCGGTCCAAAGCGGCAAAAAGAAATAACCGTCTTTTTGCAGGGGAACACCGCGCAGCACATTGCCCAGCGCGGCGCCATAAAAAATCGTCAGCAGCACACTGGAGAAAGCAAAGCAGCCATCGAAGAACCCGCGCCAAGTAGGCGAATCCAGATGCATGCGTAACTCGATTCCTATTCCGCGAAAAATCAGCAGCCACAGCACGATCATGAGCGGCAGGTAGAAGCCGCTGAATCCCGATGCATACAGCAGCGGAAAGGCGAAGTATAGGGTTCCGCCACCAGCGATCAGCCAGACCTCGTTTCCGTCCCATACCGGACCGATGCTGCGCAGGATTGTCCGCCGCTCCTGGTCGGTCTTGGCGATCAGCAGGTGGAGCGCGCCCGCGCCCAGATCAAAGCCGTCGAGAACCACGTAGGCGGTGATCATGATTGCGACCAGCAAAAACCATGTCAATAGCATTCGCTTCTCCTTACGCCAACGTGATCGGCATGCCCGTATTCACCGGGCCGTCCATCCCTGGGCCCGGACCATGCGTAACTTCGCGCTGAAAAAGAAAAAGAAAAAGGACCGCCAGCAAGCTATAGATGCCCATAAACCCCAGCAAGGTAAACAATCCGTTTCCCGCATTCACATATTTTGAATACCCCTCGGTGGTGCGCATGAGACCGTAGACCAGCCACGGTTGGCGTCCGATCTCCGCCGTCATCCAGCCGGCGGTGTTGGCGATATAGGGAAACGGCAAGCTGAGCATCAGCACCCACAGCATCCAGCGGCTTTGGAACAATTTTTTGCGCCACAGCAGAAAGACGGCGGTGATCATGATGGCCACGAAGATCGTCCCCAGCCCGGCCATGATGTGATAGCTGTAATACAGCAGCGGGATATTCGTGGGCCACTCGTCCCGTGGAAACTCGTTCAGCCCTTTAACCTCCGCCGTGGTTGTGCCGTAAATCAGAAAACTCAGGGCCTTGTTGACAACGAATGGATTATCAATGCGCTGATGCTCCTCATCGGGCTGGCCGATGATGACAATCGGTGCACCGCTTTCAGTCTTAAACAATCCTTCCATGGCCGCGGTCGTTACCGGTTGATGTTTCGCCAGGTAACGTCCGTGCAGGTCACCGGTGGGAAAGATCTGCAGGATGCAGAAGACGAGTCCGGTAATGACTCCGAGCCGCACAAAAATGCGCCCATATTCAACGAACTTCTCTTCAACCAGGTAATAGGCCCCCACAGCCGACATGACAAATGCCGCGGTGATCACCGCTCCACTCATGTTATGAGCGTACTGCAGCAGCGCCCAGGGGTTGAAAAGAAGACCCCAAAAACTGCTGACCTGATACCCGCCATCCGCCATGCGTTCATACGCGACCGGATGCTGCATCCACGCATCGGTCACAATAATGAAAAAGCCGGAAAGCCACGATCCCAGAAATACCAGAAGCGCGGACCACCAGTGTCCTCGTGGCCCAAGACGCTTCTCTCCATAAAGGAACAGACCCAGAAATGCCGACTCCAGAAAAAACGAGAAGACGCCTTCCATGACCAGTGGCTGGCCGATCACGCCTCCGGTCACACGCGAAAAATGGGACCAGTTCGTCCCAAATTGGAACTCCATGGGAATTCCGGTGACCACTCCCATAATGAAATTGATGCCAAAGATCTTTGCCCAGAAGCGCGCCGCCTGATTGTAAACTTCATTTCCGGTGCGGAGAGCCAGCGTCTTCAGCACCACGATGAGCGGGGCGAGCCCCATGGTAAGTTGCGGAAATAAATAATGAAATGTAACGGTGAAAGCGAAGTGGAGACGGTGGATAACAAGAGCATGGTCCATACTAGGCCCTTTCGCTTCAACAACTATGAAATCGGAAAATATAGATGCCGCCGGCGACAAAAACAGCCCGCGTAGATGACCCACTAATATAAATAATGAAGATAGAGAAGGAAATCTGTGACCAGTATCACAGACGATGCTTGCAACCTGATGCTATGGCATTTCCATTTCCACTTCCATTTCAAAGAACCAGCCGTACACAATGCCTTGCAATCTGCATGTCCTCATCCGAGGGAACGACGCGCACCATGCAATGACTGCCTGACCTGCTGATCACGTTGTCATTGCGCCCATTCGCCCCTGAGTCGAGGGCAATTCCCAGGTAGGCGAGCCCGGCGCATATGTCGGTCCGAACGGGTGCGGCATGTTCTCCAATCCCGCCAGAAAAAACCAGCAACTCAAGGCCATCCAACACTGCTGCCATCGCGCCTATCGCTTTCCTCACCTGGTAACAGAACATCACAACCGCAAGCCGCGAGCCCGCGTCAGTGGCGCTCGCTTCCAGCAGAGCTCGCATCTCGCTGCTCTTCCCTGAAACGCCTACAAGTCCTGCCTCATGATTGAGGAGATGGTCAAGTTGCTGCGCGGTGCAGGCCTTGTCGCGCAACAGGTGCAACAAGAGTCCCGGATCAAGATCGCCGCTGCGCGTCCCCATCATGACGCCGCCGGTCGGGGTGAGTCCCATGGTGGTTTCAATCGAGCAGCCATCCATGATGGCGCTCACGCTGGCGCCATTCCCCAGATGCGCCACCACAGTTCTGCCCGCGAGGTCTGGTCCAAGCGCATGCACGATCGATTCACAGGAGAGCCCATGGAACCCATATCGCCGTATTCCCTCCTGCCAGAAACGCTCTGGAAGTGGAAATCGCGCCGCGTGCTCCGGCAAGCTGCGATGGAATGCAGTGTCCAAACATGCAACCTGCGGCACGCCAGGAAAATTTTTCGCCGCAAAACGAATGACTTCAAGCGCGGGCGGGACGTGAATGGGAGCAAAAACGATAGCTGCTTCAAGCTCTTTGAGAATTCCCGGTGTGATCTGCTGATGCTCCCGCACGCGTGGCCCGCCATGCACCACGCGATGGCCGATAACACTGGGGTTTGGCAAAGAATGCCCGCGGAGTGTTTTTGTCAGGAACTCAGCCGCCTCTTCTGTGGTTCGAAACGAGCGGTCTTGCTTCAGCAGGTATTGCTCACCTTGACGCACCCATGCGCGGCCGTCTTTGCTTCCCAGGGCTTCTGCGGCTGCTGTGGCCAAGACCTCTTCCTGGTTCCCGGAAAAGGAATATACACCGATCTTCAGGGAAGAAGATCCGCTGTTGAAAGCCAATACAATTTTGGGTTGAGACTTCGACTCGCCTTCCATGGTCGCAGCTTACGCAGTCCACTTCCAGTTGCGCACTTCGGGCATATCTTCTCCGTGCTCGGTGACGTAGATCTTGTGCCGCTGCATGATCTCGTAATACCGTTCCGTGGCTTTGCCGACCATTGATTTCAATCTGGGGATACGCCGCACCGCGTCAAGTTCGAGCTGGAAGCGGTCCATGTTGTTGAGCACCACCATATCAAACGGCGTCGTGGTAGTGCCTTCCTCCTTGTATCCGCGCACGTGGATATTGTCATGGTTGCGGCGCCGGTAGGTAAAGCGGTGAATCAACGTCGGATAGCCGTGATATGCAAAGATCACCGGTCGGTCGGTGGTGAAGATCTGATCAAAATCCTCGTCTGCCAGGCCATGGGGATGCTCGTTCGCCGGCTGCAGCGCCATAAGGTCCACAACGTTCACCACGCGGATACGGATGTCCGGCACTGATTCCCGCAGCAAACTGACCGCCGCCAATGTTTCCAGCGTCGGGACATCGCCAGCGCACGCCATCACCACATCGGGATTGCCATCATCATTGCTGGCCCACTCCCAGACTCCCACCCCGCTCATGCAGTGGCGGACCGCCGACTCCATGTCAAGCCACTGTGGCGCCGGCTGTTTACCCGCGACGATGAGGTTTACATAATGACGGCTGCGCAGGCAGTGGTCGGCGACCGAAAGCAGCGTATTGGCGTCGGGCGGCAAATAAATTCGCACGATGTCGGCTTTCTTGTTGGCCACGTGATCGATGAATCCCGGGTCCTGGTGCGAGAAGCCGTTGTGGTCCTGCCGCCACACATGCGAGGTAAGCAGATAATTGAGCGAAGCAATCGGTTTTCGCCATAACAGCTTGCGCGTAGTCTTGAGCCACTTTGCATGCTGGTTGAACATTGAATCAACAATGTGAATGAAAGCTTCATAGCAGGAAAACAGTCCGTGCCGTCCCGTAAGCAGATATCCTTCGAGCCATCCCTGGCACATGTGCTCGCTTAAGACTTCCATGACTTCGCCTTCCGGGGCCAAATCCACGTCAACCGGTTTCACCTCTGCCAGCCATTGCTTGGCGGTGGTTTCGAACACTGCATCCAGGCGGTTCGAGGCGGTTTCGTCGGGACCAAACAAACGAAAGTTTCTTTTTCCCTGGTTTTGCTTGATTACGTCCCGCAGAAAGCGTCCCAGCACACGGGTGGCTTCAGCCTCGACTGCGCCCGGCTTAGGTATGGTCACGGCATAATCGCGAAAATGCGGCATGGTGAGTGGCTCGAGCAGCAGCCCGCCATTGGCATGTGGATTCATTCCCATTCGCCGTATGCCTTTGGGCGCAATCTCCGCCAGCTCCGCGCGAAATTTCCCATTTTGGTCAAACAGCTCGGCTGGCCGGTAGCTCTTCATCCAGTCTTCCAGCACTCGCAGATGCGCGGGGTTGCTGCCCGGATCTGTAATCGGCACCTGGTGCGAGCGCCACGTACCCTCCACTGGTTTTCCGTCGACTTCTTTAGGCCCGGTCCAGCCCTTCGGAGTACGCAATATCACCATCGGCCAGCGTGGACGCTCAACCTTTTCTTCCTTGCGTGCTCGCTCCTGGATCGCGTGTATTTCATCCAGAATCCTGTCCAGCGTCGCCGCCATGGCCTGGTGAATGTCGCTCATCTGGTAACTGGAGACGATAACCGGCTCCCATCCATACCCTCGGAATAATTGCAGCAGCTCATCTTCGCTGATGCGGTCGAGCACTGTGGGATTGGCGATCTTGTATCCATTCAAATGAAGGATCGGCAATACGACGCCGTCGCGCGCGGGGTTCAGAAATTTGTTGGAATGCCAGCTTGTGGCACAAGCTCCGGTCTCGGCCTCACCATCGCCGACCACGCAGGCCACAATAAGCTCAGGATTATCCAACGCAGCTCCGTGCGCATGCAGCAGCGAGTACCCCAGCTCGCCGCCTTCATGAATGGAGCCGGGGACCTCAGGGGCCACGTGGCTGGGGACGCCGTAGGGCCAGGAGAATTGGCGGAACAACTGCTTCATCCCGTCGCGGTTTTGCTCAACATGGGGATATATCTCGGTATAGGAGCCCTCAAGATACGTGTTGGCCACGATTCCCGGTCCGCCGTGACCGGGCCCAATGATGTACATCATGTCCAGATCGCGTTTGAGGATCAGGCGGTTCAGATGCACATAAATGAAATTAAGGCCGGGCGTTGTTCCCCAATGACCCAGCAGACGCGGCTTGATGTCCTCAGGGCTAAGCGGCCTTTCCAGCAGCGGATTGTCTTTCAAATAAATCTGCCCCACAGAAAGATAATTTGCCGCCCGCCAGTAAGCATCCACTTTCTGGATGTCTTCTGCGCTTAACGGTTTCTGTGTTACATCTTTCTGCTTCACGGAAACTGCCTGATCGCTGAAACCAACGTTCCCCATAGGAGTCCTGCTTTCCACTGCGTATTCGGAAATTCTACGCCTTTTGGTGATACTGCTCTCGGACGAAGAGTTTTATTAGATGAAATTTGCGCACAATCGAAAACTGCGAGCGATTAGCAGAACTGCAGTTGAGCATCTGCTCTCGCCAGCTTTCGAAGCAGAGCCGGATGTGCCAACTTACATCAAGGAACATTCATCGGAACTTAATATGAATAATTGGCCCGCCTGGAAAAAATTCGGGGTCTTTGTGGAATCAGCTCTCATTATTGCCATTCTCTCCTGTGGAACTGGCACCGGGCCTGCCTTTCATCCTGTCCCGGTTCCCACCCCGACACCCACTCCCGGCACGACTCCGACTCCGACTCCCAGTCCCACTCCAACCCCACCCCCGGTTTCGACCGAGCTGTGCAACTGCACCCCCAGCGAGCCAGCTTCCAGCGACTACCGCGACAGTGCCAAGCATGTCCCTTTACCCAATGGAACGCCCCAGGAAATCACTGTAGCTACAATACTGGGCTGGCAACCGTCATCGCCGGCACCAGCGTTTGGCGCCGCTCGCAGCGGACGCGAATTACAGCTTTTTCATATCTCGCAGGCCTTCCTGCAATCTGTGCATGTCGAACGCGGCGACTGCGATATCCACTTGGAACTTTCCGACGTGCCAGACAAAACCGCGCCCCGCGTCATCGTCGAGACCCCGGTTGATTCCGAATATTGCCAAGCCCGCGGACAGATCCAGGCCCAGCTTGCGCAGCATGGTTTTACACTCACGCTTAAACAAGGCGGTGAGCTACCGCAGCCGCTTGCGGTTTCAGTGCTCGGACTGGCCTTCGAGGATTTTCCCCACACACGCGGATCGGAGTTCGTAGCCACAACCTGGGAGCTGCATCCGGCCATCGTGACTATTAATTAATCCTTTAATTGGTAGTGGTTCAATTTAAAGTAGCGCCGGCGTCTCGCCCGCTGTCATGTGGGCATCCTGCCCATATTTCTGTGGTGCATGTCCCTAACCTGTACCACTACCCTTTAATTAACCCTTAGAACCTTGAATCCAGTAATTCCCCAAAAACAAACCCCACGATCATCCGTGGGGTCGGTTCATCCTCAGGTTAATTTGTTCAGCGCGATCGCCCTCTCTCCGGGCTGGCTGACTGTGAATCGTGCGAGTCGCTGTGGCCTCGGGAATCACCGCTGCTGCTGCTGCTGCTGCGCGAACCACCGCTCGGATTGCTACTGCCGCCGCGTGAACCACCGCTGGGACTGCTGCTGCCGCCACGAGAACCGCCGCCGGAATCACCGCCCCCCGATGAGCGCGGGGTCACGACTGGCTGCCTCATATCCAATGGCGGACGCGACGAACTGGGCGCCGAGTCAGGACGTCCCCAACCTCGCGACTCCCTATTGCTGCCTGACGAGCCGCCGCCACGGTTAGAATCCTGCGCACCACTGTTACCGCCGCTTGGCATCTGCCATCCGCGATCATTGCCCCGCGGAGTAGAACCAGGATTGTTCGTTGGCGCCGGCGAATCCGATCGTCCGGAATTATCGCTTCCGCTGGTGCCACGTCCCCAGCCACGATTCTCGCGGCCCGAGCCTGAATCAGTGCGCGGGTTGTTCGTCGGAGCCGGTGAATCGGACCGGCCTGGATTATCGCCGCCATTGGGCGAGCGCTGTCCCCAGCCGCGACTCTCACGGCCCGAGCCTGAATCGGTACGCGGATTGTTGGTTGAGGCCGGTGAATCCGAATGATTTGAATTGTCAGCTCCGCTCGGGAAACGCTGCCAGCCACGGTTGTTGTTCCCAGATCCGGAATCAGGAGAGTGCAAGTCCCTGGTCTGACCAGCCGAGTCCGAACGGCCCTGGTTATTGTCTCCATTATTAGGAAGACGCTGTCCGAAGCCGCGGTTCGTTTGTGCAGGTGAATCTGACCGGCCCGGGTTGTTGAGAGCGCCGTTGTTTCTGCCGGAATCGGTCGCGCCCGGCAATCTTGCATCGCGGCCACCTGTTTCAGGCGTAGCTCCCTGCCGGCCCATCGCGCCGTTAGGAGTCCTGTTCGAATCGGCCAGTCCTCTTCCACGCAACTCCGCTCTCCGCACCTGCGCAGCTTGATCGTCAAAGCGCTGGGGCGCGGCTGCCTGGCGTCCAAGGAAGCGCCGGTCCTCGCCACGCGGCAGCGTTGCTGGGTTGGCGGCGCGGTTGCTTGCCAGCAGGCTCTCACGCGAGGGCACTACCGGCAGATTCCCCGTCATCAAATGTCCATTGCGCAGCAGCTCCGGATTCGCCGAGGTCGCCACCACTCGTCCCGTGCCAAAGTGCTCCGCGGGCACCGTGGAAAAGGCGCGGCGTACCTGCGGATCATTCATCGCCCTCAGGTTCGAGATTCCATTCCCGGAGCGTAGCGGCGCAAAGCCTTCGTTGCGCACGTTGGTAACATTCCTGATATTGGTGATGTTGGTGATATTGACGATGTTGACTTCATTGAAGCGCGAGCCATGGCGTCCATACCACGGAAAGAAGGGGTCGCATGGCCCAATCG
>QIAW01000078.1:4401-6706 GCA_003225655.1 Acidobacteriota bacterium | reverse complement strand
CGCCGCCCACCTGGCACGGCAGCCGTTGGGCAATCTGTTCGATGCGGCTGCGATTCGAGCCGCGATTCATGGCCGCATCCAGGTCAATCAATTGCACAATCGGAAACGCCGAAAAACGTTCGATCCAGTAATTGAAGTCGGTGAACTCCAGCGCCTTGCGGCTGCCCTGCACAAGCTGCACAATCTTGTCTTCCATCAGGTCAATGGCGGGAATCAGCATGGCAGCCTCACCGGGATTCCTGATTTCTGCAGCTCCTGTTTCAACTCGCGCGCATTCTGCAATCCGAAATGAAAGATGGAAGCCGCCAGCGCGGCATCGGCTTTCCCTTTGGTAAACACGTCGATAAAGTGGCCGCCGCTGCCCGCGCCTCCGGAGGCAATCACGGGAATGGAAACCGCCTCGCTCACGCGGGCCGTCAGCTCGCAATCGAAGCCGCTGCGCATGCCATCCTGGTCAATGGATGTCAGCATGATCTCTCCTGCGCCGCACTCCTGCGCCTCGCGTGCCCAAGTGACCGCGTCGCGATCAGTCGGCTCCGTTCCACCCTTCACCCAGACGCCATAGGAGCTCCCCGCCCTCTTGGCATCGACGGCCACAACCACCGCCTGGCTGCCAAAGCGCTTGGCAATCGTGGTAATGAGCTTCGGATTCACAACCGCAGCCGAGTTGATCGTCATCTTATCGGCGCCGCAATCAAACAAGGCGGCGGCCTCTTCAAACGATCGCACTCCGCCGCCCACGGTAAAGGGCACAAAAATCTGTGATGCGGTCCGGCGCACCGCATCGAGTAACGTGGTGCGGTTTTCGCGCGTAGCTGAGATGTCCAGGAATACCACCTCGTCGGCCCCACCCTCAGCGTGAAAGCGGGCCAGCTCGGCCGGATCGCCGGCGTCGCGCAAGGCGACGAACTTGGTGCCTTTGACCACGCGTCCGCCGCTCACGTCCAGGCAGGCGATAATTCGTTTGCTCAGCAAGGCAGCTCTCCAAAATTCTTCAGGATACGCAAGCCGGAATCGCCCGACTTTTCCGGGTGAAACTGCATGCCAAAGACATTTTTCTTCTCCAGCGCGGCGGCAAATTCCGTCTGAAACTGGGTGGTGGCGCTGCTGGAACTCTCAATCGGACACCAGTAAGAATGCGTGAAATAAAAATAACTGCCGTCGGCAATTCCCTGGAACAGTCGCGAGCTGCCGTTGCAAAAGCTGATCTGGTTCCATCCTACGTGCAGCGAGCGCGGCGTCTCTGTGAAGCGGGCGCACTTGCCGGGGAAAATCCCCAGCCCTTGTACCTCGGGCGCCTCTGTGCTGGTCTCAAACAGCCATTGCATCCCCAGGCATATGCCGAGAAAGGGCACGCCCCGGGCCACGCTCTCTTGGATCGCTGCGCGCATACCGGTCTGCTCCAGCTTTTCCAGCGATTTGAAGTTTCCCACTCCGGGAAGCACAAGCTTGGTTGCTTTGCTGATCTGCTCAGGCTTGTCGATGATCTCGGTTTCCAGCGCCAGGTGCTCGAACGCCTTGCGGACTGAAGCCATGTTGCCGGCGCCGTAGTCAATGAGAGAAATCATAAGAGTCCTTTCGTGGTGGGCAGTAGCTTTCCCAACTGTTTATCTTTGGAACAGGCGAAGCGCAGCGCGCGCGCAAATGCCTTGAACAAAGATTCCAGCTTGTGATGGTTCGAGCGTCCGTAGAGCACCTTGGCATGAACGTTGGCGTGTGCCCCACGGGCAAAACCCTCAAAGAAGTCCGTGACCAGCTCAGCTTCCAGGTCCCCGACCCTCCGCACGCTTACCTTTGTCTCGACTACACTGGCGGCGCGTCCGCTGAAATCAATGGCCACCAGACCGAGTGTCTCATCCATCGGCATGACGAAGTAGCCGGCGCGCAGAATTCCCCGCTTGCTGCCCAGGGCCTTGGTGAAGGCCTCGCCCAGGGCAATGCCCACGTCTTCGACCGTGTGATGCTGGTCGACGTGCAAGTCACCGGTCGCATGTAGCCGCAGATCAAATGCGCCGTGGCGGGTAAACAGCTCCAGCATGTGATTGAAGAAGCCAATGCCTGTGGAGATGTCGTAGCTCCCCTTGCCCTCGATGACCAGCGCCAGGTCAATCGAAGTCTCGTTGGTCTTGCGTTTGACCGTTGCCTTTCTCACGCTCATGCCTCGCGCCTCCATCCAATGCGTTTGAGCACCTTGGGCAGCTTCTCGATCACGCGTTCCATCTCCTCTTTATTCCCGATGGTGATGCGCACGCACCCTCCGCACAACAGGTCGCTGCCCCGGTCACGGAGAAAGATACCTTCCTTC
>QIAW01000078.1:0-4184 GCA_003225655.1 Acidobacteriota bacterium | reverse complement strand
GCGCTGGCGTTTGACGTTCGCGATATAGGCCCTCACGAAGCCTTGGTCAGCAAGAGCGATCGGCAGAATAGTTAAAGCAATGGTGTTAACGCTGAAGGGCGAAGAGATTCTCTGCAGCCGCCGCATGGCCTCGGCATTAGCCACCAGCACTCCTACTCGCAAACCGGCCATGCCGTAGGCCTTGGAAAAAGTCCGCGTAATATGCAGGTTGGGGAAGCGATGCAGCTCGGGCAAAAGCGTTTGCCCATAAAATTCAAAATAAGCTTCGTCTACCAGCACCGCGCTCTTGGGCGCGACTTGGGCTGCCGTTTCCAGAATGTGATAAATGTCCTGCGCAGCAACCGTCGTCCCCGTGGGATTGTTGGGGTTCCCGATAAAAATCAATCCCGTCTTGCTGGTGATCTTCGCCAGCACCTCTCTTGTGGGAAAGCTGAAATCGTTGTTCAGCGGCACCTCAACGATGTTGGCGTCGGTGGCCATCGCGTAGTGCTTATACATGCCGAAAGAAGGGACCGGCAGAATGGCGTCGAGCTTTGGATTCAGATACAGCTCGCATAGCAGGTGAATGCCTTCATCGGCGCCGTTGGTCAGCATGACCTCTTCAGGTTTCATGCTCAGATGGCTGGCGATCAGCGGCTCATAAATGCTGCGCTCCGGATAACTGGCAACTTCCTGTCCCAACAAACTGCGCAATCGCGCCAGCACGCGCGGAGAGCACCCGCCGGTATTCTCATTCTGATCAAGGCGCAGCTCCTTGGGATTGACCACGCTCTTGGGGACCTTGGGCTTGCCGTTTTTGCGCGGGGAAATTGTCTGCAGGCTAGGCACCGGTGCACCTCACGGCAACGGAATTCGCGTGCGCGGCCAGTCCTTCGGCTTTGGCCAGGGTGATGGCCTGAGAAGCAACCGCGCGCAGGCCGCTTCTTGAAACCTGCTGCACGCTGATGACCTTCAGGAAATCGCAGACACTCAATCCTCCGCGATAGGTAGCGGTACCGGAGGTTGGTAGCACGTGGTTGGGTCCGGCGATGTAATCGCCCAGGGTCTGCGCAGAGTAATCGCCGATGAAGACCGAGCCTGAGTTCTGTATCAGAGGCAAATCTTCCTCTGCGATGCTGATATGTTCGGGCGCCAGCCGATTGGCAATCTGCAGGGATTCGCGGCGCGATGATGTCACAAAGATCACACCATATTCGCGCAGCGATTGTGATGCCGTGGCATTCTCCGCTGACATAAGTTCAATCTCGCGCCCCACCCTCTGCGCCAGCTCCGCCGACGCCGTAATAAAGATGCCCAGCGCTTCGGGATCGTGCTCCGCTTGCGCCACCAGGTCGGCAGCAATGAACTTTGGGTTTCCTTTATCGCTGACCACGACAGCTTCCGTCGGTCCCGCAAGAAAATCAATGGAACAGTCAAATGCCACCAGCTTTTTCGCCGTGGTCACGAAGATGTTCCCCGGTCCAACAATCTTGTTGACCTTGCTGATAGCCTCGGTGCCATAGGCCAGCGCAGCAATCGCCTGGGCTCCGCCGATGCGATAGAACTCCGCAACGCCGAGCAGCGCAGCCGCTGCCAGTGTCTCAGCCGCCGGCTTGGGCGAAGCCACTACAACTCTTCGTACCCCCGCGACCTGCGCGGGAATCACCGTCATCAGCAGCGACGAGGGCAGCGGATAACGCCCGCCGGGAACATAACAACCCACGGCTTCCAGCGGGCGGATGATCTGCCCCACCTTGATTCCCGGCTGAATGGTACGCAAGAACTCTGCCGGTTTCTGCCACTGGCAAAATTGACGGATGTTCGCCGCCGCTTTTTCCAGTGCGCTGCGGAATTCCGGATCCACAGAAGCCAGCGCCCGCTTTAACTCCTTCTCAGGGACCTTGAAAGAGTCCTGCTGCTTCAAACCATCCCAGCGCTTGCCGTATTTGCGCAGGGCGGAATCGCCGCTCCGGCGTACGTCGTCAATGATAGTGCGCACCCTGCGGTCGACATTCTGCGCGAGCTCCTGCCGGCGCGCAGTTACGCGCTCAACCTCCCGATTCAATGCCCGCCCCTGGACGATCCGCATCACATCACCACCTTGTTCAGCGGATACTCCACAATTCCCTGCGCCTTGGCATCTTTCAGCTTGGGAATCGCCTCACGCACTACCGTCTCTTCCAGAATGGTATTGACCGCCACCCAGTCAGGATCGCTCAACTGTGAAATCGTCGGACGCTTCAGCGCCGGCAGCACCGCCAGCACGCCGTCAAGGTCTTTCTTCATGACGTTCAGCATCAATCCCACGCGTCCCTGCGCCGCCAGCGCGCCGCAAAGCATCAGGGCGATGTTCTCGATCTTCTTGCGCTTCGAGTTGTCCTGCCAGGCATTCTTGTTGGCGATTAACTTCGTGTTCGATTCCAGGACTGTGTCAATGATGCGCAGCTTGTTGGCGCGCAGCGAGCTTCCCGTTTCCGTTACCTCGACAATCGCGTCCGCCAGCACCGGCGGCTTGACCTCGGTTGCACCCCAGGAGAACTCCACCCGCACGGGAACATTCTTTTGCTCGAAGTACTGCTCTTTAAAGCTTCCGCGCAGTTGTATTTGGAGTCTTCCGGCACGGCCAGCACCCAGCGCACCTTGCCCCGGCTCTCTTTGGCGTAGATAAGATCGGCGACCGAGACGACTTCCAGGTTGCTCTCGATGATCCAATCGTGGCCGGTCAGCCCGGCGTCGAGAACGCCGTGCTCCACGTAGCGCGCCATCTCCTGCGCGCGGATCAGCATGCATTCGAGTTCAGGATCGTCACTGGTGGGAAAATACGAGCGGCCGTTGCTGTAGATATTGAATCCGGCTTTGGCAAAGAGCTGTATCGTGCCCTCCTGCAGGCTGCCTTTGGGAATCCCTAGACGGAGCTTCATGCTTTCACCTCTGGTACTGGTTTCGCGTCGGTAATGGAAGCAGCTCCGTTGGCGCCGGCCGCCAGCGGCTTGGTAAAGCAGGAGCGGGTGCCTTCGTGACAGACCAGGCCGTCGCCTTCCACCTTGACGCGCACCAACACCGAATCGTTATCGCAATCCGTCGCGGCGCTGATCAGTTTCAGGCGGTTGCCTGAGGTCTCGCCCTTCATCCATAGCTTCTGCCGGGTGCGGCTGTAGAAGGTGACATAACCGGTGTTCAGGGTGAGTTGCAGGGACTCGCGATTCATAAAGCCCAGCATCAGCACCTCGCCCGTGGCCGCGTCCTGCACAATGGCGGGGGCCAGGCCTTGCATCTTTTCGAAATCAATTTCCATGTTTTCCTCGCGTATTTTTGACAGTAAAACAATTTGGCCGGCAAAAACAAAAAGCCTGCTGAGCTTGTTCGCATCAGCAGGCCGGATTCTATGATTGCTTTACCGCTTTTATCCGCACACCCTCGCTGACACGTTCGCCACATGATGATGATGGTGGAGATGATGGATCAGCAAAGTCATGCAGTTAGAATTGAAACACAAAGCCTGCAGGTTTGTCCAGCCCTCGCTGTCGCGAATATGCCGTCATTTTTCAAAGAACGAATCCATAGACAGCATGTGCTTAAAATATTCGTCCTTCCATCCCGGATTGAGTTTATCGAGCAGCAAGCCTTCGGCCGCGCCGAATGAGTACACCACCACGCGTTTCGACCTGGCGAGATCGATCCGCCTAAGTTCGCTGAGGGTTTCGGCTCGCGCCCTGGCTGCGTAGGAGTCAAACGGTTCGTAGTCTTTAAGGGCAGCATATTCCGGGGCCGGCTGGTATTTTGCCGCGGCCTCGGCTGCTTTAACCTGGGTGTAGCGGGCAATGCCTTCCTGCCAGAGTTGGAAACCGAGGTACTTGTGGTCATCGGGTGAAAGTTGTGCAAAGAATTTCTTGCGCGCCTTGACGTAGCGGGCAACAAGCTTTGCGAATTTGCGGTCATTTGTTTCATCTAGGGTTGTGAGCAGCAAATCGCGCAGGTGCGCGAAGCTCTGCGCCACCTTTGGATCTTCATAAGGAAACGGGTAGTTCAACATCCACATGCCGGTAGCGTCACCGCGGCTCAAGCCCAGCGCTTCAACCGCCTGGAAATAGCCGGGTTGGAAATTCTGCAACTGATGAAAGTGCTCGTGCATGACGGTGATAAGCCAGGGCGTGCTGGTCTTGCTCTCGGTGTTCTCGGGTTCGCCGATCACAATGACAGAAGGT
>QIAW01000531.1 GCA_003225655.1 Acidobacteriota bacterium | reverse complement strand
CGTCTTCACCAACCTCGTTTTTCAGCAGGTCACTATGCCCCAGAATCACGCCCAGCAGGTTATTGAAATCATGTGCGATCCCTCCGGCAAGCTGTCCGACTACTTCGATCTTTTGCGACTGCAGCAACTGGGCCTCAAGCTCTTTTCGCTCGGTTACATCCGAAAGCAGGCCGTCGGCGTACCGGTGCCCTTCTATCTGATCGACCATGATGGCCCGATCATGCCACCACATCCAGTGTCCGTCCCGGTGCTGAATCCGATACTCGACATCGAATGGGCGATTTTCCTTGAATAACGCCTGGTATGCCTCTTCCACTCGGTCTCGGTCGTCAGCATGCATGCTGCCGAACCACAGTTCAGCGCCCCGTTTGAGAATTTCACCCGGGGTGTATCCAAAAACAGTTGTAATCTTTTCGCCGACAAACAGCGCGTTTCCCTGCTCATCGGCTCTCCAGACCACTTCGGGAATATTTTCCACAAGACGACGATAGCGATGCTCGCTCTCATTCAGGGACGCTTTCGCGCCCTCGTGCTCAATGGCGATTCCAGCCAGTCGCGTCGCATGCTCGATGAAGTGCAGCTCACGTTTTGTCGGCGTGCGGGGCGTTCGATAATAGAGAGCGAACGTACCTTGAACTCTTCCAGCTCGCGAGATGATTGGGGTTGACCAGCACGCGCGTAAACCATGCTGCAATGCCAAATCGGCATAATCTGTCCAGAGAGGGTCCGTGGCAATATCGCTGACGATCACTGGCTTGCCGAGATAGGCAGCCGTTCCGCAGGAGCCGGCACGCGGACCAATGGTTGCCCCATCGATTGCGTGGCAATATGCGGGTGGAAGCGACGGCGCGGCCCCGTGCCGCAGTCGAGTTCCGCCGGAATCAAGCAAGAGAATGGAACAGAGAAGACCGGATTGCTCCTCAATGCGACGACTGAGCACATCCAAAACAGCACCAAGCGAGGCACCCCGGCTAAGCGATTCTAAGACAGCATCATCAAGAGCCAACAATGCTTTCAGATATTGATCGACCTTCTGGTGTACCGCAGTGGCAAGATTGGTGGACACAATATCTCTGACGTCGCAGATATTCTAAGCAATCCTGAGCGACGCTTCACATTACTTTGGTACTCCAGGTGAACGAATCGGCTAGGTCTCTCACTCAATGCACTGACTTGTCACGAAAATTGATTCTCAGAAAAACGACAGAAATGCCGGGAAGCAGGTCGTTCTTTTTAACCGCTCAATACATGCGACTGCGGGACAGCGCCAAGTCTCTTCCTGCTTCTCAAGATCGTAGGCTTCAACATACATGGCCGATGCGTCATTTTTGCAGGCCTGCTTGCCGTACTTGTCGGCAAGAGTCCTGCCATTCAACACGTCAAAATACCCTGTTACGACTTCATAATGCCTGGGGCATTGATCCACGCTGCACGCATACTCTGGCCGTTTGGAGTCTCCGGTACTGGTTTGCACCATTCGACAGTAGTGTTTGTCGCACAAAGGATGAAGGTCATGTTGGCACTGCGAGGACATATTTTTCTCAAAAAGGGCCGCCTCCCGACGGCCCTATGAGGGATGTGATGGTTCGAACTTTCTAAGGAAAAGAATATCCCACCCAAGGCACGCGTCAACATTACGAATGTAACGCCAATGTGAGAAAGAACGCTTGCCTTCCATACTTTGAGTATCGGGCTGCTCACATCAGGAACTCTGGTTCCTGCCAACAGCGGGCCCAGTTCTTAAGCTGCTGAAACTAAATGCCTTGAAATGGAACCCGACATGCTTTTACATAACACTCAAGCAAGCAGAGTTGTGGGTATTCGGAGAGCTGCGTAAGGAGTTTTTGCTGGCCCCGCAAAAGACCCCAGCACCGGTTCTGTATGGGGAGCCATGTTTAATTCAATATGTCCTTCCAGACGCTTTCTGGTTGCAGAGGA
>QIAW01000530.1 GCA_003225655.1 Acidobacteriota bacterium | reverse complement strand
TGGTGATCAATAGCCGATCGTAACTCGTTTAATTCTTAAGGTCGAATATGCGTCCGCCGGCGCTCAACCGGCGTTGAGCTATCGAAGCATTTGCGTGCCCATCGTTTGCCCTGGGAGTCATGGATTTGATGTCGCGGGTGCGTTACTCACTGCGCAATCCCGTTGAGGTTGAGTCTCGCAGCGTGGGCTGCTCGCAAGAGACGAGCGGGCGTGCCAGATAAGCTGAGGTGCATTACTCTGTGCGCGCGGGCTTTCATGAATCCCAGGACGGGTAGAGCGCTGCCCCGGTTGATTAACGCCGCACGTGGAAGTTTAACATCAGGAAATTGACGGGCTTGGAGAAAATGCTTCTCTGGTGAAAACTTCGGTCATAATTCTCGTAGTAGTACTTAGGTCGCGCGAGCCCGCCGCCCGGCTGCGTTTTGCGGTAAGCCGTTAGGTCCAGTTCGCTGAGCTACCGCCGGCGGTAGTTCAAGAGCGACCAGCATTCGAGTGGAAATAGGAAAAGCACACGGGTCTGTTCCTGAACCATGTAGCGTTTTTCGCTACGTGCCTTGTCTGGGATCACCCTTTCTATTCGCCTTGACCTAAATGCCCGCATGCATTAAAAGAATGCTCCTCACGAAAGATCGCTTTGTCCCCCAATTTCATCCCACAACGCAACATGGAAGAAAGACAAAAGAACTCCGCCCGCACTTTTGTGCCTCAAGTTAAGATGCCCGGAATCCGGGGTTGCCCCTTTAGAAATTTTTCAAAGAAAAAGTCTTGACACTTTGAGGCCTACCTGACTAAAAGGGGTGTCCGATGGCGAAATCTAACTTTCCAGCAGGGAAATCAGGGTTCCCGCCAAATCTCTTCGAACTCAGAGTTCGACCAAGCACAACACCAACATGAAAAAGCAAATTAATCCCACCATCAAAGCGCATCTTATTCGAGGCGCATTTTATCTTCTTCTACTTGTTGCCGTCTGCGCCATCCCCTTCGCATTGGCGCAGCGCAACGCTCCCAAGCGAAGCGGGGCGAATGCAGGGAAATTGAACGCCTCACAGCCTAAAGCTGGCTCGCGGCTTCTTCCTTATGACGCTCGGCCGGGCGCTCGGGTGCCCAGGATGCCCAATCTGTCGTCGTGGGCGATTGTGGCCAATTACCCACTGATCTCCGAGTCAGTTTCCTGTTCGAGTGACGGCAGTTTCGGGTATTGCGTGGGCGGGTTTGACGGCTCGATTGGCGGCCCGACCAACCAATTTAATCAATATGATCCGGTTGCTAACACGTGGACGCCGTTGCCGAGCATTCCGGGTGCCTTCTATGATGCCCCGTCGGTTTACGCCGCGAACACGAACTCGATTTATGTCTTCGGCGGCATTGATAGTACGTTCACTCCATCGAGCGTCCTCCAGATCTACAACATCGCTAGTGGCACCTGGAGCACGGGCACTCCCATGCCTGGTCCGCGCTATTTCGCCAGCGCGGCGTATTATTCTGCCAACGGCAAGATCTACGTCATCTCGGGCTTTGATCAGAACTTTTTGGAAACTACCACGACCTGGGAGTACGACCCTGTCGCGAACACGTGGGACACCACCCGGGCCAACATGCCGGTGCCCACGGGTGGCGCCGGATACAGCATTGTTGGCCAGAACATTTATCTGGCGGGCACTTGGAATGGCGGCAACGGATCGAATCAAAATTATCGCTATGACATTGTAGCCAATGCCTGGACCGCCGTGGCGCCTGTGCCTGTTAACATTTATCGACCGGACTCTGGTGCGATCGGCACGAACTGCTATCTGGTGGGTGGCGGCAACCCGTTCGTTGGGGGCCGCTTCAAGGGACCAAAGGTGTTGCATCCTTCGACCAATTCCCCTGAGACCTCCTACAACAGCACTTATATCTACGATACGATCGGCGATACCTGGAGCACTGGGCCAAATACCAATGTGGCACATTCTTTCACTGGCGGAACAGCAATCGGGAACACGCTGATTGTTGTAACCGGATTTGACGGTATCACCGGCGACACAAACGTGGTGGAGGCTGCTACAGAGGGCGGCGGCGGCGGCAGCCCAACTCCTACTGCAACCGGGACGCCTGCCTGCACTCCGGTCGTGATTAACGGAAGCATCGACCTTAGCGATCCCACGCAGACTGATCGACTTTTCCGCAGCGGTTTTCCGCAAACCTGTCCGGCGACTACGACGTGCGCGATCTTTGGTGATGCAACTCCGCACCATTACGATTCGTATACGTTCACTAATACCACTGGTTCGACTCAATGCGTGCACATCGATACCAATACCGCGGATCCTGCCAACATCTGCAACAACTGGATTGGAGACAGTGGGTCCAGCCCGAACCCTGATCAGCCGTTCGACGTTGATGTGAACAACGGGGACACGCTTGTAGTGGTGGTAAGCGAGGTCACTCCTGACGCAGGATGTCCGGCCTACACCCTGACCGTAACAGGATTGTGCGCCGGCGGCACGCCTAGCCCGACGCCCGCGTGCAGTCCGATAGTGATTGACGGAAGCATCGCCACTGGCGATCCCTCGCACACTGATAAACTGGCCGAGAGCGGTATTCCACAGACCTGTGCGGGGATTGAAAGCTGCTCCATTTTTGGTGATCCCAATTCGTTCCGTTACGATTCGTACTCGTTCACCAACACTGGTGGCGCAGCATGCGTGACCATCGATACGAATACGGCCTGCAACGCAGACCATGCCATCTTCACATCGGCTTATCT
>QIAW01000529.1 GCA_003225655.1 Acidobacteriota bacterium | reverse complement strand
GCTTTGGCTGTGAACGTGCCTCCTCCGGATTTCACGCTTACTGCCTCACCTTCATCTCAAACCGTGACCGCTGGAGGTAGTACCACCTATACCGCCAGCGTGAGCCCGGTTAACAGCTTTAGCGGAAGCGTGACCTTCACGGTGAGCGGACTTCCTGCAGGTGCCTCTGGCGCCTTCAATCCCACTTCCGTGACGGGCTCAGGCAGCTCTACCTTGAGCATCTCAACTTCGACTTCGACAGTGGCGGGAACTTACCCGCTGACGATTACCGGCACGAGCAGTGGCCTGACGCACACCGCCGGTGTCACGTTAGTGGTGAATCCCGTTGTGGCGGTTTGTGTGACTGCCGGTGCGGCATGGCAAAATACCGCCATCGCTTCCCAAACTGGGACATTTACCGCGACCTTCGACGCTACACCCTCGGCCTCATCCATCAATAGTGTGATCGGCCTCTCACATGGAGCGCAGACCGCCTATACCGGTTTTGCCACCCTGGCGCGCTTCAATTCTTTGAGTGACATAGACGCCCGCAACGGCGGCGCCTATGCCGCGGCAGCAACGATTCCATACGTGGGCGCCAACACATATCACTTCCGTCTACTGATCAATGTTCCGGCGCATACCTATTCAGTCTTTGTGACGCCGCCGGGTGGCGCCGAGCTGACCGTCGGCTCGAACTTCGCCTTCCGCACCGAGCAAAACACGGTCACCAGTCTGGACCACTGGGGTGTCTACGCTGCTACGGGCACAGACAAGGTCTGCAACTTCGCCGTGCACTAGTCGAGCGCTGAGGAATCCACTTTGGGGCCATAGGTGTGCGGACCAATGACCCCAGAATGAGGATGCGGTCTTGCTGCAAGGCAGCGAGGCCGCATTCTCTTGACGAAACCAAAGCAGAAATTAGAGCTGGTTCGGCTCTGTTGACATCCTAGGAAGTTGCCATTTCTTCACACAGACCAAACCTCCTGTCCAATCGATTATGAAACCGGTCTAGAACTTCAGCACACGGTAGGCAACGATTTCGAAACTCGGTGCGGCGCTGATGACCAGGTGTGTGCGCAGCAGGACTTCGAAATAGGGTGCGGGTTGTTTGCCCGCGACCCCGAGCATGGTGCGCAATTGCCGAACCCAGCGCTCGGTGGTAATGAATTCAACGCCCGCTTCGCTGGAACCCATCTCGGTTCCCGAGATGATCAAGACGCCCTTGGTGGTGTCATTACTGTTGGGCAGATAGGCGATCCGGCAGTAGCCGAGGGTGTTCCAGGTGGCCACATATTTGCGCTCCTCGCCAGGGAGAGGAGCTTGGTTTTCAAAGTAGGCCACCGGCGCTTGTTCGTCGAATCGGCTGCGAAAGTTAAGGCGGTCTTCGAACAACGCTAACCAGGGATTGGCCCTGCGGGGGCCAATGAGAATCACATTGTGAGAAGTGAAATGACGAGGACTTGCATCGCGGGCCAGAATCACGTCGGTGGGTATTTGGTGCAGGGCATTGAGCACCCCAATTCGATGGACCAGGCTGGCATCGGTAATGCTGGTGTATTCACGAATCATCAGACGGCGGGCGATGTCGCGCGAAACAGGATCGTGCAGCCGTTCATCGGCAAGGGCCGGGAACTGCTGGGTCTCGTATTCCGTGGGCGTCAATTGATACTTAATCAGGTCCTGGAACAGGGTGAGATTACTGTCAGAGAGCACCAGGTACGTGTGCTGTGGCTCGAGGCCTGCCGTCAGGCGTTGACGTAGTTTCTGGTTGGCGGTCCAGAGCCAGAAGCAGAGGACCAGGAGAACGACGCTTATACCACTCAGCAGGAGCAGAGGGTTCCTGAAGCTGCCCTGGGTTGCAGTTGAGGCCGTGGGTGATGTCGCCGATGCCGTCGTTGGGGTGCTATCCGGCTCCACAGTCGTTTCCAGGACGCGCTCCCGAAATATGGGCATGTAGCTGCCCTTGGGAATCTCGATGATGATCGGCTCGGTCGTGCCCTCGGACGCGAAGTATTGTTGCAGGCGCTTGCGTAACTGGGAAGCTTGAACGCGGACAAGGGTGTCTTGGCTGCCGTCGAAATCCGACGACTTGCCAAAGACCGCTCTCCCCAACTCCTGCTCATGTACCACGCTCTCTGGGTTTCGCAGGGCCCGTTCACATACGTACAGCAAAAAGTCACGGAGGCGGCGTGATTTCTGGAACCCAGCACTGGACGCCACCCGCTGAACGAGCGCCCACGGCGGGTCTTCTGGACATGGGTTTGGAGGGGGGTTTAAAAATGGCTGTTTTGCCTTGCTCGGTTGACAATCCATCCCGGTGGCACCCATTTTCGCCAGCGAAAGTATACACCAGAGAGGAGATTCACCGTGAATTCACTGTGAATTTACCTTCCGCGGCCAAAGCCGCTCACCATAGAATGCCGTTCGCTTTGAAATAGACCTTAGAACGAAATCAAGATTCTCAACCTCACCGTATACGGCGTACTGTCGGGAGCCCATGACCTGTTCGTCACTCTCATCAATAAGGAGCGACAGCGGCGCAC
>QIAW01000528.1 GCA_003225655.1 Acidobacteriota bacterium | reverse complement strand
TAGAGCAGAACGGCGGCGCCAGCGTGGGCGTCATCGGATCGAACCGCACCACCAACGAAGAGAATTATCTGCTGCAGAAGTTTGCGCGCATCGTCCTCAAGACCAACAATATCGATCACCACCGTACGGCGGACTACCCCGCTTTTGCCAATGCGATTGCCGGCAAGAACAATGTAACTGCAACCATGCGCGAGGTGCTGACCGCGCCGGCGATCCTGCTGATTGGGAACAATCCCACGGACCAGCACCCGCTGCTGGCCTGGCAAATTCGTACTAACGTTCGCCTGAACAGCGGCCGGCTGTACGTTATCAATTCGCAGGAGATCAAGCTGGTTCGGCAAGCGAAAGCGTTTGCCAAGATCGCTGCTGGAACGGAAGCCAAAGCCTTGAGCTTCCTGGCCGGGGACGACAAAGCTGCAGACGCAGCTTCGCGCCAGGCGCTTTCAGAGCTGCGCGATAAACTTCGCGCCGAGCAAAACCTGATCATCATCTTTGGCTCCGAATTGCGCGGTACGGACATCGCGGCGCTGGCGAAATTCGGCTCATCGCTCACGGGAGCGAAGTACATTTGCCTGGGGGATTATGCCAACTCTCGCGGCGCTGCCGACATGGGGCTCTATCCCGACCTGCTTCCCGGTTACGCGCCCATGAATCAAGGACAGCGTTTTGCCGATGAGTGGCAGTCTGAGTTCCCCTCTGAACCGGGCATGAGCACTCAACAGATGCTCGCTGCCGCCAGCAGCGGGAAGCTCAAGGCGCTGTACATTGTTGGATCCAATCCGGTGGCGCGTTACCACATTGATTCGTTTGGCCCGGCGAAACCGTTCCTGGTCGTGCAGGATATGTTCCTGACTGAAACTGCGACCCTGGCTGACGTGGTTTTGCCGGCGGCATGCGCCTACGAAAAATCGGGCACGTTCACCAATACCTGTGGCGACCTGCAGCTCGTCAACAAAGCAGGAGATTTTGCCGGAGCGCGGCCAGATTTCGAGATCATTGTGCGCATCGCCGATCGCGCGGGCTTCAAAGTGCAGAACCTGGTTCCCTACCGCGGGGCCGTGCGCGCGGATATGGGCCAGTCACGCGGCGCCCAGTCGGGTGAGGCCGATCAACACCTAGTGTGGTTACGCGCGAATAAGCTGGAGCCGAAGATGAGCCCGTTCGACCCGGCGGCGATTCTCGACGAAATTCAGCGGCTGGTACCGGGCTATCAGGTGCACCAAATCTCGCGCCTGGGTCTGCTGGCGGGAAACGATGTTCACACCAGCGCACCTGAGACGAGCGCGGGAGCGGCAAAATCGGATTCGCAGGCTATCGTGCCCTCGGAGGATACCTTGTTTACGTCAGGAACTCTGGGGCATTACTCGCAGACTTTGAATTCGGTTATCGAAAGCCGGCGCACGGAACCTGTGCCTCCGGCTTCACCTGCTGTCGCAGGCGATTAAAGCGCCAGCAGTCCAGAGAAGTCTAGACAGCGTTGGAATATGTTCGGCACTGATCTAGATATCATGTTTGCGCGTTTTTGATTTTTTGCGTTTTAAAAGAGATTTGATAACGAACATTCGATGCTGACTTATATCGTAATTGCGGCAATCAAGAGCCTGGTCCTCATCCACATTCTGCTCGGGGCGGTGGCCTACACCGTCTGGCTGGAGCGCAAGGTGGTGGGACGCATGCAGAACCGCTGGGGACCAACCCGCGTGGGCCCGTTCGGCCTGCTGCAACCAATCGCCGATGGGGTTAAGTTCATCCTGAAGGAAGATCTGACACCGCCGCATGTTTACAAGCCGCTGTTTATTCTGGCGCCCCTGCTCTCAGTGGTGCTGGCATTGACCTCCATCGCGGTTATCCCGTTAGGCGGCCAACTTCCCCTGGGCCGCTGGAGCACTGGCTTGCAGGTCACAGCGGCGCCTAACGGTACCAGCGACATCAACATCGCGCTGCTGATCCTGCTAGGTGTCACCTCGATCGCTGTTTATGGGATTGCCTTGGCGGGGTGGTCATCCAATAACAAGTATTCCCTGCTGGGCTCGCTGCGCGCCAGCGCCCAGATGATCAGCTATGAGCTTTCGCTCGGCCTCTCACTGGTGGGAGTCCTGCTTTTGGCCGGATCGCTGAGTTTACGCGACATTGTGACTGCGCAAGGGCGACCGTACGAGTTTAAACATTTTCTGTGGCTACCCCATTGGTTTCCGCACTGGTATATCTTTCCCCAGTTGATCGGATTTTTTATTTACCTGGTCTCCGCTTACGCCGAGACGAACCGCATTCCCTTCGACTTACCGGAGGCGGAAACCGAACTGGTGGCCGGCTATCACACCGAATACAGCGCTATGAAGTTTGCCATGTTTTTTATGGCCGAGTACACCAACATGTTCACCGTGGCTTGCGTTGCGACGCTGCTGTTTTTTGGCGGATGGTCCGGCCCCATCCCGGGCTTCTTGCCGCCGCTGGCGCAGGCGCTGATGCCGTTGTTCTGGTTTGCGTTGAAGGTTCTGGTGTTCATCTTTGTCTATATCTGGGTGCGGGGCACGCTTCCCCGCTTCCGGTACGATCAATTGATGGCGTTCGGCTGGAAGTTCCTGTTGCCGCTGGCAATTGCGAACCTGGTCATCACCAGCCTGATTGTTGCTGTGCTGTCTTAAGAAACTCGACCCATGCTGCATCTGATATTGTTTTTCATCTTCGCGGCGGTGTGCATAGCAGGCGCTGTCAACCTGCTGGCGCAGAGCCACCCCATCAACAGCGCGCTCTCACTGATCGTGGTGATGGGCTCGCTGGCCGTGCTCTATTTGCTGCTGGGCGCCGAATTTGTGGCCGCCATTCAGATCATTATCTACGCCGGCGCGGTCATGGTGCTGTTCATCTTTGTCATCATGCTGCTGAATGCAGGCGTGGAAGAGCACTCGGGCAAGAGCTACATTGCATGGTTTGTGGGCATTCCCAGCCTCGCCGCGCTGGCGGGATTGGTGGTGTACAGCCTGCTGCTTCACGAAGAGCAAACCGGAAACGCTTCCGTCAGCTCGATTTCGAACGTGGGCTCAGTGCAGGCGATTGCGCACCTGCTGTTTGGAAAATTTCTGCTGCCGTTTGAGGTCACGTCGGTGCTGATCCTGATCGCCATCATGGGCGCAGTCGTACTGGCCAAGAGAGGAGAGAGCTGATCATGGTTCCACTGTCTTACTATCTGGGCCTGAGCGCGATTTTGTTCTGCCTCGGTGTTCTCGGATTTCTGATTAAACGCAACATCATCACCATTTTCATATCCATTGAGCTCATGCTGAACGCGGTGAACCTGTCGTTTGTGGCCTTCGCTGCTTACTGGCGCACGCTGAATGGACATGTTTTTGTCTTCTTCGTAATGGTGGTGGCTGCCGCCGAAGCTGCAGTGGGACTGGCCATCATTATCTCCGTCTTCCGCACGCGAGAAACGCTGAACGTCGACCGGGTCAATTTGTTGAAACTATGAACCACGATCAACCAAATTTATATCTATGGCTTATTCCACTGCTGCCACTCGCTGGCGCAGCCATCAATGGGCTTTTTGGCCGTTACTTTTCGAAAAGGCTAGTGGCTACGGTCGGTCTGATTTTT